>DAOVZS010000145.1 GCA_030635005.1 Thiomargarita sp.
AAGTAAATAATCCACGTGCCAAACCAGATTGATTGGTTGCAATGACGACACGATATCCAGATTGGTTTAGACGTGCAATGGCTTCGAGACTCCCTGGAATAGCTTGCCATTCTTGAGGAGATTTAATATATTCATCAGAATCGTAATTAATGACTCCATCTCTATCCAGTATGACCAGTTTTGGCATATTCTATTGTTCATCAGTCAGTTGCAAGTGCGAAATATCGGCAACTTGTAAAAATAAATGGCGTAGTTTTTGTAAAAAGGCTAAACGGTTAACACGCTGTACCTGATCTTTATCCATCACCATCACATCCTTAAAAAACTGATCAACTGTTTGGCGTAAACTGGCTAATTGTTTCAAAGCACTGGGATAATCACCCTGTTTGACTAAGGGGATCAAGTATTCTCTCACGGTTTCCATTTCTTGATATAAACGTGTTTCTGTGGCATGTTGAAACAGACTGGGATTGGGTTCAGAAGGAAACGTGTCTTTGGCTTTTTTCAATAGATTATGAATACGCTTATTAGCACTGGCTAAACTGATCATATCAGGTAAATCACGAAACGCATCAACACCGCGAATACGTTGATCAATATCTAAGGGCGAAGTGGGGCGACAGACTAAGACAGCCTCAATACTATCAAGGTGAAAACCTTGATCTTGATAATAACCGCGCAAACGTTCTAACATAAAATCAAAGACTTGCGTACTGGTACGTGCTTTTGGAGTATCAGCACGTTCTAATAATTGATGGATATTTAAGGGTAATTTACATTCAATAATAATACGTAATACGCTAATAGCAGCACGGCGTAAGCCAAAAGGATCTTTATCACCCGTGGGGATTTGTCCAATTCCAAAAATACTGATTAAAGTATCCAATTTATCTGCAATAGATAAGGCTTGTCCTAAAGTTGTTTTGGGCAGGGTATCTCCCCAAAAACGGGGCAGATATTGTTCATGTAATGCAGTGGCAATACGTGCATCTTCCTGATCATGGCGTGCGTAATATTCACCCATGATGCCTTGTAATTCAGGAAATTCTCCCACCATATCACTCATTAAATCACACTTAGATAAGTGTGCAGCCCGAATACCCAGTGACGCATCTGCACCTAAGGCTTGTGCAATAAATCCAGATAATGTCGCCACTCGCATAGATTTGTCATATAAACTGCCTAATTTTTTCTGGAAAATGACCGTTTTTAAGGATTCTAAACGACTTTCTAAAGATTTTTTGCAATCCTGCTCCCAAAAAAACGCTGCATCGCTTAAACGAGGACGAATCACGCGTTCATTACCCGCCCGTACTACGTCAATTTGTTTACTCTCAATATTACTGACAGTTACGAAACGGGGTAATAATCGTCCTTCTGAATTTACCACATGAAAACATTTTTGATGGTTTTTCAACGCTGCAATGATGGCTTCAGGAGGAATTTTAAGAAATTTTTCATCAAATGCGCCCATAATGGCGACAGGCCATTCTACCAATCCAGTGACTTCATCCAATAAGGCATCATCAATCACGGCCTTATCATCTGATATTTCTTCTACTAAAACAAGCACTTGTTCGCGTCGTGTCGCAAAGCTAGGAATAATATGACCTTGTTTTTCTAACAGCTGTGCGTAATGACTGGCATTATCAATACTGATCTGTTCAGGATGATGAAAACGATGTCCTTGTGTGTGACGTCCACTGTTTACCCCGAGAATATTCGCTTCAATCACCTCTTCACCCAATAACATCACCAGCCAATATACGGGACGTACAAATTCAAAATCCGAATCTCCCCAGCGCATCCGTTTCGGAATCGGTAGGCTGGCTAAGGCTGTTTCAAGGATTTTAGGTATTAAACTGGCAGTAGTTTGTCCAGATTGTATGCGACGATATTGCAACCAAGAACCTTGTTTTAATTCTAAACGACCCAAATCCTCAACATCTACGCCACAAGAACGTGCAAATCCCAAAGCCGCTTTAGTCGGTTGCCCCTCTTCGTTAAAAGAAACGGTCACATCAGGACCCCGTCTCACGATTTCACGATCAGCTTGTAGGGTAGCTACCCCTTTAATTACCACCGCTAAACGCCGAGGCGTTGCAAATGGAGTGGCCACTTGATAACGCAATTGGTGTTGTTCTAATCCCCGACAAATACCTGATGATAATGCTTCTGATAGTTGTTGCAAGGATTTTGGAGGTAATTCTGCAGTGCCAATTTCGATTAATAAATCGCGGGATTCACACATCATATTCAACTTCCTTGGTACAAAGTGGAAAATTTAAGGATTCACGACGCTCATAATACGCACGGGCTACCGCACGGGCGAGCGTACGCACCCGCAAGATATAACGTTGTCGTTCAGTGACAGAAATAGCATGACGTGCATCTAGCAAATTAAAGGTATGAGAGGCTTTAAGCATCATTTCATACGCGGGTAATGATAATCCTTTATCAATCAATGATTGGCTTTCTTTTTCATAGACATCAAAAAAATGAACACATTCTTTTACAGGCGCATGTTCAAAATTATAAGCGGAGAGTTCGACTTCGTTTTGATGAAAAACATCCCCATAAGTTAATCCTTCTGTCCAAATTAAATCAAATACGCTTTCTACGCCTTGCAAATACATGGCAATCCGTTCTAAACCGTAAGTAATTTCTCCCATGACAGGCTTACATTCTAAACCGCCTACTTGTTGAAAGTAGGTAAATTGTGTCACTTCCATACCATTCAACCACACTTCCCAGCCCAATCCCCAAGCGCCCAGTGTCGGTGATTCCCAATTATCTTCCACAAAACGAATATCATGTACTAATGAATCAATACCCAATTGTTTTAAAGAATCAAGATATAATTCTTGAAAATTCAAAGGAGAAGGTTTAATGACAACTTGAAATTGATAATAGTGTTGTAAACGATTGGGATTTTTCCCATAACGCCCATCTGTGGGACGACGAGAGGGTTGTACATAAGCTGAACGCCACGGTTCTGGTCCAATCGCACGTAAAAATGTGGCAGGATGGAATGTACCTGCCCCCACTTCCATGTCATACGGTTGTAATAACACGCAGCCTTGTTTGGCCCAATATTCTTGTAATCTCAGAATTAATGTTTGAAAGGTCATATTAAATTATCAGTTGTTTTGATATGCACTTGTAAAATATTACGAAAATCATCGGGATTTTTAATATGTGTTATTTCACCAGGGCGTGGAAAATAGAAATCTTGTAAACGTGACAACCAAAATCGTAAGGCTGCAGCCCGTAACATGACTGTCCAAGCCTCATGTTCAAGCGATGTTAATGCACGATTCTCATGGTATCCTTCAAATATAGCCTGTACTCGTTGTTCATCTAAAGCCCCATCAGGCAAACGACACCAATCATTGACTGTGACAGCCAGATCATAAAGTAATACATCATTACAGGCATAATAAAAATCAATGATGCCACACAAGGTATCTCCATTAAATAAGGCATTATCACGAAATAAATCAGCATGAATCACACCACGTGGCAATACTAACTCTTGATAATGTGCTTGAAAATGTAATTCTGTTTGCAATAAGGTGGCATCCTCTTGAGTCATCATTGGAAGCACACGATTTGCGGTAATATTCCACCAATGCGGTCCTCGTCCATTGGGGCGATGATAGGAAAAATGAGGACTTTCTACATGTAATTGTCCCAAAGCATCGCCAATGGCATAACATTGTATAAGATTGGGTTTTTCAACATCGCTGCCTGATAAGCGTTCCACTATAGCAGCTGGCTTATCATTAAGAACACGTAGATAATGTCCCTCTGTATCAGCTAAGGGATGCGCACTTGGAATACGATGTTCGGCACAATACGCCATTAATTCAAGAAAATAGGATAATTCATCAAAGCTATGATGTTCAAATAACGTCAATACAAATGCACCAGCAGTGGTTGTGACAAAATAATTAGTATTTTCTATTCCTGCATTAATACCTTGAAAGGACACTAAAGTCCCTAAGGTATAGTGACGCAAAAAAATTTCAAGCTGATGATGTTCAACACGCGTATAAACGGACATGGATGCAAACGTAAATTTTAAAATTAAAAATAAGCAATCTTCTATTAATACATATTATATATTATAATACTCATGTAATATACCCTCTCCACATTATTCCAAACTTAGTGGTAAACTCAGCATCACTGCTAAGCCTTTGTTATGACGATTCCGTAAGGTAATATCTCCGCCATGTGCACGTGCAATATTTCTTGCAATGCTTAATCCTAAGCCTGTGCCCCCAGTGGCACGATTTCGTGATGTTTCTACACGATAAAAAGGTTCAAATACCATTCCTAATACCTCTTCTGGAATACCGGGACCTTCATCTGTAATGATAATATGTAATTGTTTAGGCTGTGTTTTTAAGGTGACAACGATATGTGTCGCATATTTATGTGCATTGTCAATAATATTAACCAGACAACGCTTGAGTGCAAGGGGACGTGCGGGATAGGGAGGGATGGGCGCTCCTTCTTGAATAGTGACCAAAATCCCCATATCTTCATAATCTGCTTGCAAACTGTCTAGTAAGGCTGAAATATCTAATAATTGAATATCTTCTTGATTTTCTAAACCCCGCATAAAATCTAAAGTGGCAGCTGTCATGGTTTGCATTTCATCTAAATCTTTGAGAAAACTCGCTCGAATTTTCTCATCATCTAATTGTTCAACCCGCAAACGTAACCGTGTAATCGGTGTTTTCAAATCATGGGAAATAGCAATCAGTATACGTGTACGATCTTCTAAATACCGTCTTAAGCGTCTTTGCATTGTATTAAAGGCATATGCAGCACGTCGAACTTCTCTAGGTCCTTTTTCTGGAAGCGGTGCATGTTTTATATCACGACCTAACTGTTCAGCGGCTTCTGCCAAAAAGGCTAAAGGTTGTGTCAACCATCGCACTGCTAATAAAGATAACGTCAATACGATCAATAACAAGACTGCTAAAGTGAGGAATAATCGCCAAGATGTTGTCAAGCCTTGTTCATGTTTAATCAATGGGATATGTTCAAAACCTATCCAATCATTCTTTTGTAAGGCTATTTTAACGATAAAATGGGGAATCAAGACTGGAGACGTGGCTGTTTGGTACTCAATAATACATAACAATCGTTTATGCTGGAGTAAATGTTGCTGTAAAATCTTTTTTAAGGCTATCACAAAAGGTGATAATTTTGTTTGTGATCGACATTCTGTCGTATCTAAAAAAACACGTAAACGCAATGTACTTAAAACTGACAGGAATTTTTCCTGTTCTTTTGAATTTGCTAAAGAATCGAGTACGTGTACGATTTCAATGATACGCTGTGCTAAGTGTGTTTCTTGAACATGAGATATTTGTTGATGCCTGTCTTTAAAAAAAATAAGCATACTTAATACTTGTGCTAACATCAAACCTATCAGAAGTACGATGACTAATCGACCAAATAGGGAAGA
>DAOVZS010000206.1 GCA_030635005.1 Thiomargarita sp.
ATAGAACATGCCAAAACTGGTCATACTTGATAGAGATGGAGTCAGTAATTACGATTCCGATGAATATATTAAATCTCCTCAAGAAGGGCAAGCCATTCCAGGGAGTCTCGAAGCCATTGCACGTCTAAACCAATCTGGATATCGCGTGGTGATTGCCACCAATCAATCTGGTTTGGCACGCGGATTATTTACTTTAGATGATTTGCATCAAATTCATGCCAAAATGCATAAATTATTATTTGATGTCGGTGGCAGAATAGAAGCGATTTTCTTTTGTCCCCATGACGATAAAAAAAAATGTCGTTGTCGTAAACCCCTGCCGGGATTATTTGAAAGTATTGCCAAACGCTTAGGAATTTCATTAATTAATGTATTAGCCATCGGTGATTCACTACGTGATTTGCAAGCTGCCAGTGCAGCGGGGGCTACCCCCATTTTAGTATTGACAGGTAAAGGGCGACGTACATTAATTAATAAAAAAGGGTTTGAGGATGTGCCGATATATGACAATTTAGCGGATGTGGTAGATAATTTATTAGACGAAAACTGAACATTCATTATTATGAATCATTGGAACGACTATAGTTTTAATACCCGTGCCATACGGGCGGGACACACACGGACTCACGAAGGCGAGCATAGTGAAGCCATTTTTCCCACTTCTAGCTATGTTTTCAAAAATGCTGCAGAAGCCGCAGCCCGTTTTGGACATAAAGAACCCGGTAATATTTATTCACGTTTTACCAATCCTACTGTGCGTACCTTTGAAGAACGCTTAGCGAGTTTAGAAGGCGGAGAGCGGTGCATGGCGACTGCGTCAGGCATGGCAGCTATTTTGAGTACCTGTTTAGGTGTACTGAAAGCAGGTGATCATATTGTCGCATCACAAAGTATTTTTGGGACGATTGTCGTCTTATTTAATACTATTTTAGCAAAATATGATATCAAAACGACCTTTGTTAATTTAAATGATTTGGACAGTTGGAAATCAGCCATTCAGCCCAATACCAAACTCTTATTTCTTGAAACACCGTCTAATCCTTTAATGGCAGTGGCAGATATTTCAGAATTGGCAACACTTGCACATGCACACGATTGTCTGCTTGTGGTTGATAATTGTTTATGTACGCCTGTCTTACAACAACCCTTATCATTAGGGGCAGATATTGTGATTCATTCTGCCACTAAATATTTGGATGGACAAGGACGGTGTATGGGGGGCGCAGTGATTGGTGATGAGAATATTGTGGGTAAAGATATTTTTGCCATACTCCGTACTGGCGGTCCTAGTATGAGTCCTTTTAATGCGTGGGTATTTCTCAAAGGCTTAGAAACGCTTGACATACGAATGCAACGCCATTGTGATAATGCGGATATATTAGCACAATGGCTTGAAAAACAGGAAGCAGTCGCCCATGTGTATCATCCCAGTTTATCCAGTCATCCGCAACATGAATTAGCACAAAAGCAACAAAGTCGCTTTGGCGGATTACTGTCATTTGAAGTCAAAGGGGGCAAAAAGGCAGCGTGGCATGTGATTGATTCAACACAAATCATCTCAATCACAGGAAATTTAGGCGATGCCAAATCTACCATTACACATCCTGCCACCACCACACATGGTCGTTTAACCCTTGAACAACGTCAAAAATCAGGGATTACTGATGGGCTTATCCGCATTTCGGTGGGTTTAGAAGATATTAATGATTTACAAAATGATTTATTACGTGGTTTAGCACTAACTGATAACTGATAACAACAATGTCAAAAGTTACCTGGCCTCATCAAGAAGCCAAACGTTTGCGATCTCTCGTTTCAGAACAACCCATGATTTTTGAAACAGGTTATGGTCCGTCTGGATTACCTCATATTGGCACATTTGCAGAGGTAGCACGGACTACATTTGTCATGAAAGCCTTTAAAGAAGCCTTCCCTGATGCGAAAGTGCGTTTGATTGCCTTTTCAGATGATATGGATGGACTCAGAAGTTTACCTGAAAATATACCAAATCACGATAAATTACGTCCTTTTTTAGGGATGCCGTTATCGTCTATTCCTGATCCCTTTGGGCAATCAGCGAGTTTTGCTGATTATATGAATGGACAATTGAAATTATTTTTAGATTCTTATGGCTTTGAATATGAATTTCATTCTTCTACCCAGTCTTATCAAAGTGGTATTTTTGATAACGGCTTAAAACGGGTTATGGATCATTACACCCAAATTCGAAAAATCTTTGTGTCCACAATTTCTAAAGATAAACGAGAGGCTTGGAGTCCGTTTTTTCCGATTTGTGCCGCATGTGGTAAAATTTATACCACACGTGTTGTGGATATTGATCCTGAGAATTACACACTCACTTATCATTGTGATCAAAATGCAGCAGCATTTAAAGCATGTGGTCATCAAGGGACTACCCCTATTACGGGGGGTAAAGTTAAAGTGGGTTGGAAAATTGATTGGGCACTTCGCTGGTATACTTTTGGCGTGAATTATGAAATGTATGGCAAAGATTTGATCAGTTCAGCCAATATGGCGAGTAAAATTTGTGCCATATTGGGCGGGAAACCACCCGTATTGTATAAATATGAACTGTTTTTAGATGAAAACGGGGCAAAAATTTCCAAGAAAATCGGTAATGGCATTTCGATGGAACAATGGGTTAAATATTCACCCTTGGGCGGGATATTAAATTTTTTATTAGCCAATCCCAATAAAGCAAGACAAATGGGATTGCCTATTTTACCTAAAATTGTAGATGAATATATTGATAACCGTCACAAAGAAAGTGCCGAAAATCCACAATCTCATTGTTGGTTTATTGAAGCATCACACTTAGAAAAAAGTGACCTTAGTTATAATGTACTTGCCAATGTTGCCCAAAATTTAAGTCTTCGTGATGCGTCATTACTCTATAAATATGCACTCAGGTATGATCCCAGCATCGCACACAATGCACAATTTTTTCAAACATTGTGTGACAAAGTCATTGCATATGTACAAGATTATGAAGCGCAGCTCCCTAAAGAGGCGTTAGTGATAGACACGTCATATACACAATATATGCCTGAACTCATTCAAATCATCACAGAAACAGAAAACTTTAATGATTTAGAAGGTGAGAAAATTCAAGCCTTACTGTTTCTTATTCCTAAAAAATATGAACTGAATCAAAGAGAATGGTTTAAATTTCTCTATTCTGTCTTATTAAACAAAGAAAAAGGTCCCCGACTGGGTCCATTTTTAGGCATATTAGGTAAAGATGTGGTGTTATCTATGTTGCATAAAATATCGGTTTAATTCAAAAGGAACCCATTTTTTTGCCTTATGTTCATGTGCTGTAAGAAACAGCATGTGAGCAAAGAAAATAATATCATTGAAATGAAAACCAAAAACCTATAGGAGAACGTATGTTACAGATACAAACAACATTCTTGCACTACTTAAAAGAAGTAGACAATAAGATTAATAGCATTACTTTGTCAGAACAAATCAAACGTACCTTTAATTTCAAAGTGCTCACAGAAACTATAACAGATGTAGAACTTATTATCCCCACTATCGGAACGTTTAGTGCTGGAAAAAGTTCTTTATTAAACTCTTTTTTAGGAGACGATTATTTGCCAGTTGGCATCACACCAGAAACAGCATTAGCCACAGAATTAAGATATTCTACTGAAGAATATATAGAAGCCGTTAAGGCAGAAGGTACTTTTGAGAAATATGCCATTACTGACATTGAGGCAATAAAAAACAAAGCATCACAGTTTAAATTTCTAAGAATGTATATCAACAATGAAAATCTTAAGGCTATTGAGCCGCTGATTTTAGTAGATATGCCTGGTTTTGAGTCACCGTTAGATTTGCACAATCAAG
>DAOVZS010000098.1 GCA_030635005.1 Thiomargarita sp.
AACTTCTGGATTTTGTTCCTTAACCGCACTTGAAATCACCACGACATCACAACCATAGACATGTTCTGCAATATGTCCAATATGTATTTTAATCCCTAAAGCCGTTAAATGCTGTGTCATTTTGTTTGTATGCAAATCTGAGCCAGAAACGGCATAGCCTATTCTGTGCATGACTTCAGCAATTCCCCCCATACCCGCGCCCCCACTACCGACAAAGTGAATGCGTCTACCACGTTTACGCAGAGAGATATTTTTTTTCATACGGTTACCAGTGTATTATAATTAAATATTGAGTCAAAATATTAAAGGAGAAAATGATGACATTAACTCATTCCCGTTTATTTCACGAACAATCTTATATTAATGGATTATGGCGAGATGCGCCACAAAAATCTGTACTTGAAATCACTAACCCCGCTGATAATACGGTGATTGGCACTGTTCCTAATATGGGACGTGCTGAAACCCAAGAGGCCATTAATGCTGCTTATGCTGCTTTTCCGCTATGGCGGGATAAATTAGCGAAAGAACGGGCTGCTATTATGCGTCAATGGTTTCAGTTGATTATGGAACATCAAGAAGATTTAGCGGTGTTAATGACTGCTGAGCAAGGAAAACCATTGGCTGAATCTAAAGGTGAGATTGCGTATGGGGCATCGTTTATTGAATGGTTTGCAGAAGAAGGTAAGCGTGTTTATGGTGATGTGATTCCTGAGCCCAAACAGGGACAACGTATTGTGGTGATTAAACAAGCCATTGGTGTTGTGGCAGCGATTACCCCTTGGAATTTTCCTATTGCTATGATTACCCGAAAATGTGCACCTGCGTTAGCAGTGGGTTGCCCTGTAGTCATTAAACCCGCTTCAGCCACCCCGTTTTCTGCCTTGGCTTTGGCCGAATTAGCCGAACAAGCAGGATTTCCAAAAGGCGTCATTAACGTGATTACGGGAGATGCGCGACAGATTGGGACTGAATTAACCCGTAATCCATTAGTACGTAAATTATCCTTTACAGGTTCTACGGAGATTGGCAAGTTATTAATGACACAATGTGCCCAAACTGTGAAAAAAATCTCTTTAGAATTGGGCGGAAATGCGCCTTTTATCGTATTTGATGATGCTGATATTGATGCTGCCATTGAAGGGGCAATTGCTTCAAAATATCGTAATACGGGGCAAACCTGTGTTTGTAGCAATCGTTTGTTGATTCAAGACACTATTTATGATGAATTTGCACAAAAATTATCAGTAGCAGTGTCAAAATTGACGGTCGGTGATGGCTTAAAAGGAGAGACGCAACAAGGACCTCTGATTAATATGGCGGCGGTGGAAAAGGTGGAAAGCCATATTGATAATGCGGTGTCTCAAGGGGCTAAAATTATCCAAGGGGGAAAACGTCATGCTCTGGGGGGGACATTTTTTGAACCCACTATTTTAACAGACGTGACACATCAGATGCAGATTGCCCGTGAAGAAACTTTTGGTCCTGTTGCCCCACTTTTTCGTTTTAAAACAGAAGAAGAGGCGATTAGATTAGCCAATGATACCCCTTTTGGATTAGCTGCATACTTTTACAGTCGGGATTTAGGGCGGGCTTGGCGTGTCTCTGAAGCCTTAGAATATGGCATGGTGGGTGTGAATGAAGGTATTATTTCTACAGAAGTTGCCCCTTTTGGTGGGGTTAAAGAATCGGGATTAGGGCGTGAAGGCTCTAAATATGGTATTGATGATTTCTTGGAAATTAAATATATCTGTATGGGAGGGATATCACTATGAACGATCAACGCTTTGTGAGTCGGATCACACGGCAAACCTTAGCCTTAGTATTAGCAGGGGGGCGGGGTTCTCGTCTTAAGAATCTGACAGAATGGCGGGCTAAGCCTGCGGTGCCGTTTGGCGGAAAATTTCGCATTATTGATTTTCCCCTATCAAATTGCATTAATTCAGGTATTCGTCAAATTTCTGTCGCCACACAATACAAATCACATTCATTAATTCGCCATATCCAAAAAGGCTGGAGTTGGTTACGCGGTGAATTTGGAGAATTTGTAGAATTAATGCCTGCTGCTCAACAGAACGTGAATGATTCTTGGTATGCAGGCACAGCAGATGCTGTGTATCAAAATCTCAATATCATTCGCAGTCATAATCCAAAATATATCCTTATTTTAGCGGGTGATCATATTTATAAAATGGATTATGGTCCCATGATTGCTGAACATGTTGATAATAAGGCGGATATGACGGTAGGATGTTTAGAAGTCCCTTTGAAAGAAGCCACAGAATTTGGGGTGATGAGTATTGATCAGGTCAATCGTATTGTACGTTTTGCTGAAAAACCAGGTCAACCAGAACCCAGTGTGACTAATCCAGAAATGGCATTAGCGTCTATGGGTATTTATGTCTTTAATGCTGATTTCTTATATAATCAATTAAAGGGAGATGCCACATTAACAGGATCAAGTCATGATTTTGGAAAAGATCTCATTCCGAGTTTGATCAAAACACATCATGTTTTTGCGTATCGCTTTTGCGGGGTTCAAAAAAATGAAAAGCCCTATTGGCGTGATGTCGGCACGGTGGATGCCTTTTGGGAAGCCAATAAAGATCTTGTATCTGTGACGCCCCACTTGAACATGTATGATAAACAATGGCCTATTTGGACATATCAGGAACAATTACCCCCTGCTAAATTTGTGTTTAACAATGAGAATAGGCGGGGCATGGCAGTGGATTCGCTTGTTTCGGGTGGATGTTTAATTTCGGGGGCTAAAATTCAGGATACTTTGTTATTTTCCAATGTCAAAGTGAATTCATATACACACTTAGAAGATACCGTCGTGTTACCTGATGTGGAAATTGGGAGAGAATGTCGTATCAAAAAAGCAGTGATTGACAAAGGCTGTTTTATTCCCTCTAAAACGATTATTGGGTATAATCCTGAAGAAGATGCTAAGCGTTTTTATGTGAGTGCGGGGGGCGTGGTATTAGTGACTCCAGGTATGATTGGGCAAAATTTACATAATGCCAGTTGATAGATAAGCACGTGCTCACACACACTCCCCATTTATCTCTTAAAATTAACCCTTTATCCCATTAATAGATGAAAATATATTGTATCACCCTAATACAACTATACATAACTCATGTTATGCACTCAGATGTTGCCTGCCTGGACGCTCTGCGTCCTAACATATTTTCTCGTTCCCAACCTCTGGTTGGGAATGCATGCCTGGACACTCTGCGTCCTAACATGTTTTCTCGTTCCCAACCTCTGGTTGGGAATGCATGCCTGGACGCTCTGCGTCCTATCTATATGTAGAGTTTGGTGATACAATCGACGCAGAGCGTCGAAGAAGGCATTCCCAACCAGAGGTTGGGAACGAGGAAACATCATCGAAGAAGGCAACTTACTAATAATATTTTCATTATCAATCAAAATATGGAGACTGTTTTAATAATGTACTTTAATTCCTATCACGTCCAATTTCTCAAAATAAGACCTCCACAAAAGGAGAATATCATGACACATTTACGTATCTTGTGTATTTCTATACTGGTGAGCATGACGTCGGGATTAGCCTCTCCCGTTTTTGCCAATGAAATTGATCAATATTGGGACAGTGGATTTCAAGCCACCACCACTACTGTTTTATTCATGATAGATAACTCAGCATTGATGGAAGAAGCTACTTCAGGAAGCACAGACCCTACACGCCTTGATATTGTCAAAGAAGGCATATTAGAAGGAATTAAACTCCTTGCGAAACAAGAAGATAGTGCCGTAAACGTATCGATTGGACGTTTTACGGAAGTCGGTAGCGACGGTCCCAATACCCCCATACTCTTTCCTTTCACACAAGTAGAAACGGCAGTCACACTTAATGGTGATCGAATCGTTCGGGATATGGGTATTGAGAGTAGCGCAGATGATGCTATGGCAGATGAAAGTAGCTCTTTAACATCAGCAGATGACTTAATTGATACTGTCCTGCAATTAGATAAAGATGAAGTTGTTCTATTTCAGACAGATATCGTGGATTCTAATGCACAATATAAGGGACAGGTCACATTACAACGTTCTGCATATACGTGGTCATACCATATTGAATATATCTCTGGTGTTAAGTTTTTAAACACCTTAGATTTCTCTGCACTGTCTTGTACGGGTGATGTGCCTACTTTAAGTGTCACTGGGGGCGGTTCAGTGAGCGGGCAGATTTGGACAGGAACAGCAGCCACTGATGATGATTTTACTGTCACATTAACATATACAAGTCAGTATGGACCTAGCGATGTGACTATTCCAGCAACAGATGATAGCCCTAGTTCCCAGAGTATTGTGATAAAAGGACCCAGTTGCTCAACAGGTTCTTCAGCCACAAATCCTCAAAGAATAGGACTACGCTTTACACATGTAGATATTCCAGCGGGTGCACAGATTGAAAGTGCTTTGATTAAATTTGTCAGTGCCAGCAATTCTGATGCTACGACACTCACCATTAAAGCAGATAACACTTCCAGTGCTGGAGATTTTAGCAGTACTACAATTGCGAATCGCATCAGTACTCTCACCACTGCTTCGAGTAGTTGGACAACAACAGAATGGGAAATAGGTAAAGTTTATCCTTGTGATGATGGCAGCAGTGCTTGCAGTACAGATATGGAAAATGCTGACATTAGTTTAGTTGTACAAGAAGTGGTCAATGGCACTTGGGGATGTGGTCAAGAACTTTCTTTCATTATTACTGGGGCAGCAGGAGCACAACATAAGATTATGGCTTATGATAATGCAACTACAGGCTATGCGCCCATTTTGAATATTGAATATACGCTACCTGATGGTATAGATGATTGTCTCTATGCGCCACGTGTTGCTCTAATATCACCTTTAGAAAAAGCCCTAGAACGCTTATCAGCACCTGTGAGCAGTACTGCACCCATGTATGAAGGTTTCATGGAAGCTGCCAGCTACTTAAATAATGAACTCATTATCGTTGATAGTACAACCAATATTAGTACAACGCTCATTACTGGTCATATTATTAATGGTTTAACACGTGATAGTAATCCGCTCTATTTTGTCAGTCATCCTGATACTTATTTGGATGGAATATTATCTGTAACTAATGATGTATGTCAAGAAGTTTATACAAGTGGATCGGGTGAAAAGCAAACGATGTGCCATGAACCGCCTGTAAAACCAGAGCATACGATTGTCGTAGGAAAAAACAATGTATGGCCTCTTCATGACGCTCAGCATGATGATGATGTGGTAGATGCATGCACTAATGATGCGTGTTCTAGTGAAGAAATTACGGGAAAAACTAATACGGTACAACCTATCTATAGTTGCAAAGGTTATATTGTTGAACCCAGCCAAATGATGCCCATTTGTGTGGCTATTAAGAGTACGGATGTTAATGGTGATGCCGTTTATACCGCCGCAGACTGGGATATAGAAACCAATGACTGGGCAGCTTATAAAGCTACCATGATTTCCCCTGCTATTTTTACATATGGGAGTGATACATATACTATCTCTTCGGCAGTACCAGGACAATGCTTAAACGTTAGTACAATAGCAACATACTGTGATGACAATAATAAAGGCAAGGTTCCTATCTGTCATATTGCACAAGGTAACCAAAAGATTCTACCACAAGATCCTAACTGTAGTTCCATTATAGTGGCACATTTTGATCATCCACAATATTTCGATTCCATTCGTCAAGAAAAATATGGTTGTGATTATGAACCAGTCATTCAATCACTTCCTACAGATCTGGGTTGTACAGTAGAAGGGACTAATTGTATCGTTATCGTTTCGGGTCCTGAATCACAAACGACTAGCTTATCAGGAACTGACTTTGAAACTGACCTTGCGCACTTAGTTAATGCAAATGTCACAACCATGACGATTGGTGTAAATGTGACAGAGGGCAGTACTCAAGCGACTCTGCTGGATGCCATTGCAGACGCTGGGGGGTCAGGGAGTGCGCGGTTTGCGACTGATGCTTCAGAAATGAGAGCACTCGTGGCAAGTCGTGTTGTTAAGTGTTTTTCAAACAGTACTGCAGGAAATGGGGCTATCTTTTCTGCCAGCGTGTCACTGGATCGTTTTGATAACAACAATTCACACAATAAAGAAGTGTATTATGCCTTTAGTCAACCCAGTGCGGGTTCACTTTGGGATGGTAACTTGAAAAAGTTTTACTTAGTAGGCGGTGCAGTGTGTGAAACGAATACCTCTCCTTGTCCTATAGATGAGAATTTGTTTGATGATGGTTTTGGTGCTTTAAGTGTCAAATATAGTTTTGTCACAGAAGGCGGTGCAGGTATTCTTTTGAATTCTGATGATCGTTATATTTCGACTAATTATCCCACCGTTCAAGACATTGCAGAATTAGATATCACAACAGACACTGTGGATGCCACATTAGCAGGTTTATTTGATGCCGCTAATAATACTGTTATTTTACCTGTCACTGACGAAGATACAGCGGTAGCTGATGTCAAAATAAACAATGCGATGCGTGGTTTAGACATGTATGGTGTTGATTATCCTGTCCCTTCTGATCCCACTTTAATCAGAGATCGGGAATGGTTATTTGCAGATGTATTACACAGTCAAGCCAAGGTGGTTAATTATACAGAAACAGATATTGGGGTATTAATCGCCACCAATGATGGTTTTGTCCATTTATTTGATGGAGAGACTTTGGCAGAAAAATGGGCTTTTGCACCGCATCAATTATTAGCCAAGCAAATAGAATATGTTAATCAGAATTGTGGCGCAGACGTCTCACATAGCTGTTTTGGTGTAGACAGTACACTTAATATATTACTTAAGGATGTAGAGAATGATGGCATTGATACGGGTACAAGTGATGCAGTACGCGTCTTTTTTGGATTAGGTCAAGGCGGAACTGGTTTTTATGCTTTGGATATTACAGACTTTTCAGCCACAATGCCCACCTTGCAATGGTATATAGATGACACAACGACTGGGTTTGAGGCATTAGGGAAAACATTGACTGCCCCCTTTGATATATTTGTCGATTCAAGTTATTGTACGGGAGCCAGTTGTGATGGTAATGTGATGTTCTTATCAGGCGGTTATGATGACGGACCCGATGACGGTGTTGCAGGCTTCCAGTTTGGAACAAGTGCACAAGGCAAAGTGCTTTACATGTTAGATCCTATGGCATCCAGTGACAGCACTGCTAAAATAGCAGAATTTACCACTAAGGATGGCACTACTGATATGACTTATGCCATTGTTTCCGAAGTGACGGGTATAGACGAAAATGAAAATGGTATTGTTGAAACCCTATATGTGGGTAATGTCGGCGGTGAAATCATACGAATTGATTTGGCAGATGGACTTTATCAATCAGACAACATACATTTAGTCGCTAGTCTGTCCTCAATGGGCACAGATCCCGCTATCTTAGAAGCCAATGAACGGAGTATTTTTGCACCCATTGCTGTGGTAGAATTGACCATTGATAATCAGGATTTGAATGTATTGGCAGCCATCACAGGCACACGCCCCGCAGCTTCAGCGGATTATGCCGTACAAGATAAGATTTATGTTTTTCTTGAAAATAATACAGGAACGGTAATCGATTCTTCCACAGCGGTGACTGTGACGAATGGCGACGTTACAAATACACTACATGTAGTGGATCGCAGTGATACCTACGACCATTCAACAGAAGTTACCTGTGGCAGTGGCACGGTGGTTGATTGTAATCGTTTAACAGAAGCGAATGTGCATGGTTGGGTGTTATCATTAGGTGCTAATGAAATGGGCGTAGGTGCACCCATCATTTTACCCGATGTCCCAGAAGAAGGCATGTAT
>DAOVZS010000156.1 GCA_030635005.1 Thiomargarita sp.
CATATCGTCCCATGGCAAAAGCATCCACAGACACCGTATGCACCGGTTGTTCATTCTGATATCCAGTATCTTGAATATCGCCCATACTAAAGGTACCTTCTGAAATCCATATCATTTCAGGACCTAAACTCCCATCTTGCAACATGTCTTGAAATAATCCATCTTGTTGTTGCACAACAGCTTGCGGCGTAGCAGACACCGAAACAGATAAATCACTTTCAAGCCCGCTGCTATTGACAGCACTGACTTGATACGTATATTCAAGCTCACTAGAAAGTTCAGTATGTATCAATGAAGGTATTTCAGTTGAAAATTGACCCGAATGCGCATCACTTGAATGCCAATAAATCTTATAAGATTGGGCTTCTGACACCAAAGACCAACTTAAATGAATTTCAAGAATATCAGCTACTGCTATTACATTCGATGGCACTCCTATTGACGAAATAATCGGAGTGTTTGCTAAAATCAGATCTGCCCACAGTAAATTAGAACGTTGTACCAATGCGTTATCAGTGACTGGATTGCTCCCTTCTTCCACATACACTGCATATAACGTATAAGGACCTCCAATGCCTGTAGTGACTTCAAAATCCAAAATCCTGTGTGTTTGCATTGAATGCTCTAATGACAATTTAAAGGCTTGTTGTTCTGAACTGAAAGGCTGCAAGGGATCAGGCGTTAGAAATAATAAACTATCATCAGATAATAGTATGGCAACCCACAAATCAACACGTTGAATACGGGCATCCATTTGTAGATTTTCTTGTACATCAACAGTGATGAAATCACCTACATTATAATACGGTTTCAAATCCACAAAATGTAAGGCACTGTTTGATCGAACACTTTGTGTCACACTGATTAATAAGATACCGATGATGATTCGTAATTGCATTGTTAATTTTTCTCCGATAACTAGGTATATAGGTTTATCATTTGATTTAAATCATCCATACTTCCCTGTCCCACTGCTTTAAATGTCCATTCACCTTTAGAGAGGTAGACTTCTCCAAAAATCATCGCAGTTTCATGACTGAATGCTTCATTGAGGTGATAATGAGCAATTTCCTGATTATTGGACTGATTCACCAGTCTAATGAACGCATTTTGAACCATACCAAAGTTTTGTTCACGAGACAGTGCTTCATAAATATTGACAACAAAAACCAATTTTTGAATTTGAGCAGGTAATCGGCTGAGTGCAATATTAATCACTTCGTCATCACCATCGCCTTCACCTGTGAGATTATCACCTTGATGTTGTACAGATTTCTCAGGGGAAGTTAAATTACCATAATACACAAAATGTTTAGAAGAGAGTAATTTGTCATTTTCATCCAACATGAATACACTCGCATCCAAGTCAAAATCTGAACCGAGTCTTAACAAGCCTAATAGTCCTCCGCCTGCCTTTTTCGCATCCCATCCTAAACCCACCGCGATGTTGTTTAAAGCAGGGGATTCTTTAGTTAAAGAAATATGACAGCCTTTTAAAAGAGAGATACTCATATTTTAACAACTCCATTTAAATTACAAAAGTACTTTCTTCACGATCCTTAATATCAATCGCATAATTTTTAACTAACGCAGCTAATCCCCCAATGATTCCCTGCCCTACTGCTCTAAATTTCCATTCTCCCTGATAACGATAGAGTTCCCCAAAAATCATTGCGGTTTCTATACTAAAGTCTTCACCTAAATTATATCGCATGATTTCCTCATCTGTCTCTTGGTTAGTCACACGAATAAAGGCGTTTGAAATCATACCAAAATTTTGATTTCTGTCTTCAGCATCATGAATGGTGACAGTGAAAACCACTTTTTGTATAATAATAGGGATTTCTTCAAGACTGACCGTGATCATTTCATCATCCCCCTCTCCTTGTCCATCTAAATTATCTCCCAGATGTTCAAGTGCCCCCTCTGGAGATTTGAGATTATTGTAAAAAATGAAATACTCATCCAAAATCGATTTCTCTTGATTATCAAGCATAAAAGCACTCGCATCTAGATCAAAATCAGTCCCAACAGTCGTTCGTGCATCCCATCCCAAGCCAATAACGATATGTTTCAAATTGGGCACTTGTCTGCTCAACGAAATATTCGCACCTTTTTGTAATTGAATGGCCATATTGATTGTCTCCTATGTGAATTGAAACTAAATAACCCGCTCATTTCCGCCATCAATAGGTATCTGAGCCCCTGTCGTTTTAGCAAAAATCGGACCTGCCATCGCACAAGCGAGCGTCGCAACCTCTTGTGAAGTCACTTCTTTTTTTAAAATATTATTACTTTTATAAGCTTCTACACTCATCCCGTAATGTTTAGCGCGTTTTTCTAACACTTCTGTAGTCCAAATACCGGTATCAAAAACAGCATTAGGATGAATGATATTGACACGTACACCATACTCACCTAATTCTAAAGCAGCCACACGTGCTAATTGTGTTTGACCCGCTTTGGCAACAGAATACGCTGAAGCTCCCGGTCCCGGAGCAGCCACATTTTTGGATGCAATCATAATCACAGCAGCATCATGACTCAAGGTTAAATAAGGGATAGCGGCTTGTAAGAGTTGTTGATGACTGGTTAAATTAATAGCCAAACTGTCAGACCAATTTTTTGAAGACATGTTAGCACATGTCTCACTAGGTGGGAAAGTGCCTGCATTACTGATAATGATATCCAAACCTCCAAAATGACGGATGGTCGCATTCACCGCATTTTGAATACTTTTTTCACAAGTCATATCACATACTATTCCTAAAATATCCTTTTGGGGGGTAAAAAGAGTACTTATATTAGGATTAATATCCACCGCAACAATAGCAGCTCCTTGTGCCTGTAGTGTTTTAACACAATGATATCCAATACCGCTGGACGCACCGGTAACTAATGCGATCTTTCCTTGTAAAGGTAAAACAGCACTATTTTTACGCAATTTGGCTTGCTCCAATTCCCAATATTCCATTTCAAAAATTTTGGATTCGGGTAAGGCTTTCCACCCCCCTAATAATTCTGCTGTTTGAATGGCTTGAATAGTATGATCTTTAATATCAGAGACGATATTGACCTCTTTTACACTTCGTCCAAAACTAAGTACCCCAAACCCTGGCCAAATAGCCCAACAAGGCATCGGATTTAAACAAGTCAACTGCCCATCGGTATGACGTTTAAAATATTCATGATAATGTTGCGTATAGTCCAAAATATCTTGTTCTGGATCTGCCCCCAAAATCACAGGGATGGGTTTGGTACGAATGACATGATCTGGCGTTAAAGGTCCGCGAGTTGCAATAGTCTTCACATCAGAACGATTAGAAAAATGAACAGATTCGGGGCTCACATCCCATGTGACAATGATCGCATCACCCAGACTGTGACGAATACGAGCCAATGCCAATAAATCTTCTGTCGCTTGAATGGGAATAGGGGCTGTTATTATAGCCTCTTGTGCTTGAAGATAGTGTTCAGCCTGAGTGACTAAATGAATCATCTGTTCATAACTACTTTTAGCCTCATCACCAAAGGTAAAAATACCATGATTCATCAAAATAATCCCATCTAATTGAGCCCAATCAATCCCCTGTGTTTTTTCAAAAATCGTTTGGGCAAGACTAAAACCAGCCATCACATAAGGGATAATTAGTACGCTATCACCGTATATTTGACGGATATTCTCGGCACCCTGCGCTGTATTAGTAATCGTCACAATTGCATCAGCATGTGTATGATCTACATATTTAAAAGGAATAATCGCATGTAAAATGGCTTCTACCGACGGATTAGGGGCATGTGGATTCGTCATGGCAGCACGTTGTACGCGTACCATTTCTAAATCACTTAACGTGTCTAATAAGACCATTTTCTTTAAAACATCCAATTTAACCGGTGCAAATCCTTCCACCTCAATGCTGGCTAAATCCCAACCGCTGCCTTTAACATATAATATCTCTTCACTTTCCCCAAAAATATTCGTTGTATCCATTTTGACTGACGTATTACCGCCACCATGTAACACTAAAGCAGGATTTTGCCCTAATAATCTAGAACTGTACACGCGTAATGCTAAGTCATTTGTGCTGAGATCTTTTGTATTCCATAAACTTTTCATGATGTTATCCTTGCTATTGAAAAATACAAGCATAAAATGGTAACATATATAAATAAATGTCTCATCATCTTGATATCATTTTTTACGGAGTCAACGTATGCCCTTAGAACTGAATTTAAATTTTTCTGAACCCCAACATGTCATTGTGAGCTTAATCACCGACAAAGGGACAGAATCAACGGATTTATTAAACTTTACGCCCCCTCTTTCTGATAAAGGGTCTCAACATCTTCGTTGGTATTTAGAAGATCACGCCACAGAATATAGCAGGACTATCGACTTTGATACTGCAGGGCGTATTGTTAAACAATTGCCTTCTTTGGGGATGTCTCTGTTTAATAAGGTATTTTATAAAAAGTCTGCACTGAGATTGTTTAAAATATTTCAACAAAATCAAGAGCTTGACCGTTCTCTGACCATTACAGCCACCCAACCTGAGATTTTATCTTTGCCTTGGGAATTATTACATCATTCTATTAAAGGTGGAAATTTTGTCATTGAAGAAACGCCACGTATTTCCATACGTCGCACGCATCGCCCTATTAATGGCCAAACGATTGAAATAAAACCCAAAGACAAATTACATCTCTTATTTATACTCAGCCGTCCTTGTGATGTCGAGAACCAACCTGCTAAAGTACAAGCAGTTTTAAATAGCTTAGGTAAAAGTGTCACAGAACGTGTTGCAATAGAATTTTTACGCCCTGCGACTTTAAAAAGTTTACGTGATCGCTTAGATAATAAAAAATTGCCCCCAATTGATATTTTGCACTTTGATGGTTTTGATCAGCAGGATAATCTATTATTTGAAAAGGATAATGGCGAAACAGATATCGTAGCTGCCTCATTATTTGCACAGATACTCTATGAACACGCCATTTCTTTGGTAATTTTATCCACTGAAACCAGTGAAAAAGGCAATATTGATAAGGTAGCCACACAGTTGATGGGTGCGGGTATTCCTTTTGTGTTAGTCATCCGCTATCGCATGTTACAGATAGCCATGCAAATATTATTTGGTACATTTTATGAAAGTTTAGCACAAGGTA
>DAOVZS010000250.1 GCA_030635005.1 Thiomargarita sp.
AAGGCACAACCAAAGAACATCAAATCCTAGGGCGTTGCTCCAGGCTGATATATACCGACTTTTCAGGGCTCTCTCCTAAATCTCAGGAAAGCCATTACAACCCGTTTGAATCAGAATTAGAGATTGTTTAAAATAAAGGTGCAAGCATAACTTTATACAAGCCCTGAAAGGGCGAAATATATTAGCCGGGGGCAACGCCCTAGGTATTCTGGGCACATATCCTAGGATAGGTATTATAAACGGGGCAACGCTTCCATGGGATTTCTCTTTTTTGTAGGATTGAATGCATGCTATAATATCATACATCCCTTTTCTCTGAATCCGAATTGACAGGCTTTTAAAATTCTATGTCGTTATTTAACTTTTTTTCTTCTAAAAAAGAAGAAACGCCTTTTTTCCTCAACGCCCTCATACAAAAAGCCATTTACACTACACTAGACAGCCCTGTGATAGAAGTATTGGCACAAACCATCAATCTGGATAAGGCCTTAGCGCTGGTTAAAGAACATTTTACCTTTACAGCTGATGATATCGCTAATACGTATCAAAAAAGTTATCGTTATGCATTAGTAGCTATTTCGGCTGGATTAGCAGCACCTGATGAAAAATTTGATTTTATACAACAACTTAATCAGTCTAAATTGTCTCGTGATTTTTCTGATAACATTGAATCTGATTATTTACAGCCATTTGCGACACAATGTGGTGTAAAAAGTGAGGTGTTACGTGAACAGTTTTTAGAGCATATTAAGGAATTATCTTCAAAACCACTGAATTTACAGGCTGATCAGTCTCCGTTATCAGAAACGGATTTAAGTGCCAGTCTCCAAAAACAATCTGCGATTACGGATGTTATTTTGCAGAGTATTGACTTAAAACAACCGCAATTACGTGATTTTTTCTGTTTTCAAGAATTATTAGGATATGCGGTGTTATACTTTTTTCGTGAAATCATTAAAAAAGATAGCCGTGTTGAAAAAACGCTTGCTGCCTTACAACGAGAAGGTTTATGGGCTGATGTACGTGATATGAAAACAGCTCAAGAAACACTCACGGTCTCTATTCAAGAAGAAATCAATACCTTAAAAGCAATCGCCATAAAATCCATTGAAAACGGTGATTTTTCTAAGCCAGAACAATTGCAACCACAATTAACACGTTTACAAACCTCTATTGATGATGTACCCAAGCGTCTTCAAACAGCACAAGCGTCTTTACAAGAAATTATTGATTTTTCGCATCGTTTTGAAAATTGGACAGCGTTATTAGAGACAAAAGTGGAGGAGGTGTTAATAGCATTAGATGTTTTACAATGGACAATCGGTAAAATTGATAACAATGTTGAAATGCTGTTACAAGAATTCCGCCAATTTATGCTGCGTTGTCATTTATCACCCCAAATCAAAATGAGTGATGAATTCACGTATCACGATAGCGAAAGCCGTCAATTAATTAAAAGTACGGTGAATAAGCTTAAAGCGTTACCATTTCACAAAACCAGATATAATCAAGTGGTTATGATGGCAGGCAGTGTTTTATCTTCAACAGGTGATATTGTAGAATCTGAAAAATTCTTTCTCCAAGCCCAAAATAATGCTCAAAATTCTGAGGAAAAAGCCTTGGCTTCCTTTAATTTATTTCAAGCACAGCTCAGAAATCAAGAATATGAGAAAGCTTTAAGCAATTTATGCACCGCAATAGATATTAATGCCTCACATTATGCCTTACATGATATTGATCGTTATCCCATTATTCGGTTATTAGGGGCAGGTGGTATGGGATGTGTGTTTTTATGTCATGATCAATGGCGTGAAAAGAAATTGGTGGTCAAATGTTTTTGGGAAGGGCGTCAGGGCACACGTGATGAGGTGTTCGGTGAAGCCTTGATGATGCGTAAAGTAGCGGGAGATTATGTGCCCAAACCTTTAGATTGTGGTTACGCGGATATGAGCAAACAAAAACGCCCTTATTTTGTCACAGAATACATCGAAGGGGCAATAGATGGAGAACAATGGTTAAAAGCACATGGTAAACTTGACATAAAAACAGGCATTGCTGTGGGTTTAAGCATTGCCAAAGGCTTACAGATTGCTGCTCATAAAGGCATTATGCATTTAGATTTAAAACCAGCTAATGTGTTATTTAAACATACAGACACTGGGATCACCGTCAAAATTATAGATTTTGGCTTATCTAAAATAGCCATTTCTTTAAGTCAAGAAGCACAATCTCATCAAACAGCTCATACCCAATTTGGAAAATCGATTATTTCGGGTACTTGGGATTATGCACCTCCTGAACAACTGGGATTGGGTATTCCATCTGCTAAAAGTGATATTTATGCCTTTGGAGCGACTTTATATCGTTTAATGACCTTAGAAAGTCCCCGCCACCTCAATCCACGTCGATTATCACAATCTCCTAAATTATTTGAGTTATTATGTGATTGTAAAGAAGAAAATCCTGATAATCGTCCTGATATTGATACAGTAGTGAATCAGTTATTAGCGTTGTTAGAAGTAAAAACAAGCAAAAAAACAAGCAAAAAAACAAATAAAACGCTAAAAACAGGTGATATTATCCGTGATCGCTTGAAAGATAACAGTGAAGGACCCGAAATGGTGATTATTCCTGCTGGGAGATTTAAAATGGGTGATATTCAGGGGATAGGGGATAGTAATGAACAACCTGTACATACGGTGACTTTGGATGGATTTGCGATAGGGCGTTATACTGTAACTTTTGCTGAATATGATAAGTTTGTTGAG
>DAOVZS010000018.1 GCA_030635005.1 Thiomargarita sp.
ATGTACTTTTAGGGGGCGTGATCACTACGCCTTTCTCTACAATAAACACATTACTCGCTGCCCCTTCCATCGCATATCCCTTGCGAATTAAAATGCTTTCTACCCCGCCATTTTCAATGGCTTGTCTACGCAGCAAAATGTTGGATAATAAGGAAATAGATTTAATATCGCAATGTTGCCAACGGGTATCCAGAGTGGTTATCGCACGCACGCCCTTTGAAGGGGGAAGTACTTCAATGGGATCGCTCATGACAAATACAGTGGGTACAATATGTTCTGGAAAATTATGATCACGTTTAGCAGAACCACGTGTCACTTGCAGATAAATCGCCTGATCACCGCCATGATTATGCGTCACGATATCGTCTAAAATATGGATCCATTGTGATCTTGTTAATGGATTTTGTAACTTAATACTTTTTAAGCTGTTGTCTAATCTGTGTAAGTGCTCTTGTGCTCGAAATAAATGCCCTGAATACACAGGAATGACTTCATATACTCCATCCCCAAACAAAAAACCACGATCTAAAACCGACACATGTGCCTCTTCTAAAGGCAAAAATTCACCATTAAGGTAAACAATCATAGTTTTTTAATGAAAAATAATAAAATAGAATCTATCAAGCTATCCCAAACATTACCCTCTGCCACTGGAGAAAGTGCTACCAGGGGGCGTTCTAAAATGATTTTATCATCCAATCTAATTTTTAATGCACCATAAGTGTTTCCAGCAGAGACAGGCGCCATAATATGTTTTTCAATATGTAACTGTGCATTTAATTGCTTATATTGACCTTTAGGTACGGTGACATATAAAGGTTTATCCAGTCCAAGTGGTAATTTATCCTTGTTACCTTGCCAAATTCTTTGCGTGTCTAAAACTTGCTGTGCTTGAAACGGACGATAAGTTTCAAAAAAACGAAATCCATAATCAAGCATGCTTCCACTGTCTCGTATCCTTTCTTTCTTACTCGATGCACCCACGATGACTGAAATCAAACGCATTTTTCCACGTTGTGCAGAGGCGACGAGACAATAACCAGCAGCTTGGGTATAACCTGTCTTCATCCCATCAATAGAGGTATCATGCCATAATAATTTATTACGATTTTTTTGGAGAATTTTATTATAAGTAAATTCTCTCATGGAATACCAATGATAATATTCAGGAAACTTTTGAATTAAAGTTTGTGCCAAAATCATGAGATCACGAACTGAGCTATAATGATATTCTGCGGTTAAACCAGAGCTGTTTACAAAATGGGTATTCGTTAAATCTAGTGTGTCTGCTTGTTTGTTCATTAAGGTGACAAAGGCTTCTTCAGTACCGCCTATATATTCTGCTAAAGCGACGCTGGCATCGTTTCCTGAGGAAATAATCAATCCTTGAAGCAATAATTCTACAGAGATACGGGTATCAACTTCAATAAACATGCGTGATCCCTTCATCTTCCACGCTTTTTTACTCACTCTAACAGTATCACTCAATCTCACTTTACCTGTCTTTAGTTGCTCGAAGACTAAATACGCAGTCATCAACTTTGTGAGACTTGCAGGATTAATACGTTTATCTGCATTTCTTTCCATGAGCACTTGCCCACTGTGAAAATCTTGCAGAATATAAGCAGGTGCCATAATGAGAGGGGGTGTGGGGCCTGCTAATATTTGGATCGGAAAAAGTCCAGTCAAAGCTAAAATTAGCAGATATTTCATATCAGTTATTGAATTGTGCGTGTAAATTTTAACGATTAGCCACTGCTAATGATAAAAGAAAAATAGCCATAGCATAATGTTTACTACGGTTATAACGGGTGATCACATAATAATTTTGGAAACCAACCCAATAGGATATCCCAACTTCAGTTTCCAAATCTATAAACATGGCTAATGTGTTATCGGATTCATTGCCTTGATATTGTAATCCCATACGTTTCAGTTTTTGTAATGTATATTGAGGTTTGAAATCTAAAGCCAATAAGCGCGTACTTGCTTTTGGGGTAGTGATTTGAGCAGGCATAATGACTGATTGTCCTGTTTTCCAACCATGCTGCTTAAAATAATTGGCAACACTCCCAATAACGTCAATATTATTTGTCCAAATATTACGTTTCCCATCTCCATCAAAATCCACAGCATAGGTACGGAAACTACTGGGCATAAATTGACCTATCCCCATTGCCCCCGCATAAGAACCTTTAGGCTTTAAGGGGTTCATTTTTTCCTCACGTGTTAATAATAAAAAATGTTCCAATTCATCACGGAAAAAATCAGCACGTTTGGGATAGTGGAAAGCTAAGGTTTTTAAAGCATCAATCACACGTATCTTACCAACAATTTTACCATAAAATGTTTCTACGCCAATAATAGCCACAATGATTTCAGCAGGAACGCCATAGATGACTTCGGCACGTTTCAATGTCTTCGCATATTTTTTTCCAAATTTAATACCTGCTTTAATACGTTGTTGATCAAGAAAATTTTTCTTGTATTGATACCACGGTTTTGCTTTACCGGGAGGACGTGCCATGATTTTAAGAATACTTTTCTTAACTTTTGCTTGTTTTAATAACTGTGTCACATAAACTTTATCAAAACCATGCTGCGTCACCATTTTTTCAATAAACATATCTTGTGTCACGGTGTCTGCTGTCGTACAGACACTGTATAATAATAATCCACTCACTAAAAGCGTGGTAATAATTTTCATATTGAATTATAAAAAACGTCGATGGGTATGTACAGCCATGATTAAACCAAATCCCGTCATTAAAGTAACTAAGGCGGTTCCACCATAACTAATTAAAGGTAATGGTACACCGACGACTGGCAAAAACCCAGACACCATGCCCATATTTACAAAAATATACACAAAAAAAGTTAATATCAAACTGCCTACCATGAGTCGCGAAAAAGTGTCTTGTGCTTCTAGTGCAATATATAAGCCTCGAGATAACACAAAAAAGTAAATACATAATAATATGATTACCCCTAACAATCCAAATTCTTCACTGTAGACAGCAAAAATAAAATCTGTACTGCGTTCGGGTAAAAATTGTAACAGAGATTGCGTACCATTTAACCAACCTTTACCATACATTCCTCCAGAACCTATTGCAATTTTGGATTGAATAATGTGATATCCAGCCCCTAATGGATCTCTTTCTGGATTGAATAAGGTTAATATACGTTCTTTTTGATATGCATGCAAAAACTGATTCCATATTAATGGTGCCGACAAAGCTCCTAGGGTTAATAAGCTAAAGATCAATCGCCATTTCAATCCAGCGAGCAACAATACAAAAATACCTGAAGATCCAATTAATAAGGCAGTTCCTAAATCAGGTTGTTTCAGTACTAAGCCCATCGGTATCAGGATAAATATAGTGGCTACCAATAAACGTCCATAAGTCGGTGGTAAAGGTTTATCAGCTAAATACCAGGCAACCATTAAAGGAACGGCTAATTTCATGATTTCGGATGGTTGAAAACCAAATAACCAACGTTGTGATCCATTACGGGTTTCACCGATGAATAAAACCAGAATTAACAATAGCACGCCCATCAAATACATCCACGGCACTAAACGTGCAAGATGTTGTATGCGTATTTGAGCGAGTATTAACATTATTCCAAATCCCAAGAATAATCGTACCAATTGCCGAACCATGAGATCCATGTTTTGCCCACTTGCACTGTATAGTACGACTAATCCAATACTAGATAATAGACATATTCCTAAAAATAAAGGGGCATCTAAATGTAAAAAATGAGTTTTACGCCAATTTTGCATATTATTAATGATCAGTAATGACAACAGGTGAAATCTTTTTTGGTTTTTTGGGCAATAGATAATAATCCATAACATCTTTGGCAATGGGCGCAGCGGTATGACTCCCACTTCCCCCATTTTCCACGATTACCGATATGGCAATACGGGGGTTATTTAAAGGTGCAAATGCGATAAACCAAGCATGATCATGGAATTTTTTTGCAATTTTGGATGCATTATAACGCTCTCGTTGTTTGATTGCGATAACTTGTGCTGTACCCGTTTTTCCTGCAAACAGATAACTCGAATTTTTAGCGACTTGACGTGCGGTGCCTCTACGCCCATGTACCACCGCTTTCATACCATTAATAGCTGCATCCCAATAACTGTTATGTTTAAGCGTAATCGTGGTTTGTTGCGTGGGGGGAACGACACTCATTTCATTAATATTTGCATCATCTATTGCAAAAACAACACGTGGTTGTTTAAATTGTCCTCTATTTCCAAGTGTTGCTGCTGCTACTGCTAATTGTAATGGGGTTGACAGCATAAATCCTTGCCCAATGCCCGTAATAAGGGTTTCACCCGGATACCACAGTTTACCACGTGCTCTACGTTTCCATGCGCGCGACGGCATTAATCCACTTTTTTCGCCTAAAATATCGATACCCGTTTTTTTTCCAAAACCAAACCGTTTCATAAAAGAATGGAGACGATCAATACCCAATTCATGTGCTAAATCATAAAAGTAAACATCGCAGGATTGTTCGATGGCACTATATAAATCCATACTACCATGTCCTACCCGTTTCCAATCTCTGTATCTATGTTTTCGCCCTTTTAAAGTATACCATCCTCGACACCAAGTACGACTTTGTGGTGTAATAATGCCATATTCTAATCCTGCCAAACCCACAATCGCCTTAATAGTGGAACCAGGTGGATATTGACCACGTATCGCACGATTAATAAGGGGACGTTCAGGTGAATCACGTAGCGCAAGGTAGCTTTTAACATCAATACCATTGACAAACAGATTGGGATCATAGTGAGGCATACTTACCAGTGCTAATACGCCACCGCTATTAGGTTCAATCACAACAACAGCAGCACGTTGTTCCACGAAAATTTCTTCAATATATTTTTGCAAATAAATATCAATATTGAGATAAAGATTTTTGCCAGAAAGGGGAGGCGTTCGTTCTAAGATACGGATAACACGTCCTTGTACATTCGTTTCAACATGTTGAAACCCCGTTTTACCATGTAATTCTTTTTCGTAATATTTTTCTACCCCAGTTTTACCAATATAATTGCTGCCAATATAATCTGATTGTTCTATTATTTTGAGCTCACGCTCATTAATACGACCCACATAACCTATAGCATGCACGCCAATAGCGCCCAGTGGATAATATCGACTGAAATTACTTTTAATATCAACGCCAGGAAAACGACGTCGTTGAACGGAAAAACGGGCAACTTCATCTTCTGTCAAACGTTGGCGTAAGGTAATCGCTTTAAAACGACGATTTTGTTGGATTTGTTTTTTAAAACGAACAATATCATGTGGTTCTATGGTGATAATTTGACTGAGTGCTTTAAGCACGTCATCAATATTATTCACTTTTTCAGGTATGAGGACTAAGCTATGGGAGACACGATTATCAGCAAGCAAGACACCGTTACGATCATAAATTAAACCACGTTTGGGGGGTAAAGGTAAAATTTTAATACGATTATTTTCAGATTTCGTGATATATGTTGTATGTTCAAGGACTTGTAAAAAAAACAAACGTCCAATAATCAATACAAAAAAGATCAACATCATCAACCAAGCTAGTCTCACACGATTTTTAAAGAGTTTATTCTCACGGTAGGAATCTTTTAGTATCAATCGTGTTGATGACATGGGAAAGTTCTCAAGTTAAGACACATGAAACGAGCGTCGCAAATCACGTAAGATGATAAATAACCAAGGCCATAACAACATACTGGTGAAAGCGGGAAAAATAAAAAATCCAAATATTTGGGGATGTCCAAAAATACTGCGTATCCACATCCATAGTAATTGACTCAGAGTGACCACTCCAAACACAGCGACTGCTTGCTGCCAGACAGAAAATAAACGTACTTGCCGATGTAATTTAACACTCACATAAGCAATCACACAAAAAATGATAGCATGTTGTCCTAATAAAGCATCTATTAAGACATCATGGACAATCCCAATGATCCAACCTGTTGACACACCAATACGTTCTGGTAGTGCCAAACACCAATATATTAAGATCATCATTACCCAATCAGGACGCCAAGCATGTGCCCAAACGGGTAAGGGCATAATTGCCAACATAAAACCAAAAATAAAGCTGCAAGTGATAATCCATCCACCCTTATGTTGTTTTAAACCCATATTCAGTTCTTAGTTATCCGTTGTTTCCATAGCAATAACACTTCACGATTGCGTTCTAAAGCAGCTCTTGGTAACGCATGTACTTGTGCATAAGGTTGCCCAATATCTGGCGTGACTTCAATGATGGTGCCTACAGGATAACCTTTTGGGAATTTTTGACCATCGCCAGAACTGACAATTAAATCACCAATTTTAATGCCTGTATTCACACCGGTGTTGGATAAATAGAGTAAGGAAAGACGATTGACCATTCCCATACCTTTCGCAACGGTACGTAATCCCGTTCGTACCACTTGCACAGGTAATTCATGTTCAGGATCAGTAATCAGCATGACAATGCTGGAAAATAGCCCTACTTGGATCACCTGCCCCATAATACCATTAGCATCAATAACAGGTTGTTGAATGAAAACGCCATCATGCTTACCTTTATTAATCAATATCTTATGTTTTGCAGGTTCCAAATCCACAGCCAAAATTTCAGCGATTTTTACCCGTTCTCCCATTTTAACTGAAGTACCCAATAATCGTCGTAAACGATCATTTTCACTTTTTAAATCTTCAAATTTCTGCAAAGTAACTTGCAAATATAGATTTTCTTGACGTAATTCTTCATAATCTTCAAGTAGGTGTAAACGCTGTTGTGCACTTTTTGATACCCATTGTCCCCATTCCATAGGCAAATTAACGACATATTGAATGGGATATACCAATGTCAATAAATGGGTACGCACAATTTTTAAATATTTTAAACGATCATCAGCAATCATTAACATGATGGAGACTAACACAAATATAATCACGCGTACTGTTTGTGTTCGCCCTTCTAAAATCGAAGAATTCATTTTAGAAACCAATATCTAAGGCAAAAATATCAGGTCCATGCTCTTCAATTATTTCCAAGGCACGTCCACCGCCACGTGCAACACAAGTAAGAGGTTCATCAGCAAGAATGACAGGTAACTCTGTTTCTTCCATTAATAAACGATCAATATTTTGGAGTAATGCACCGCCCCCTGTTAATACGATCCCTTTTGAAGCAATATCAGAGCCTAATTCTGGCGGAATTTTTTCTAAAGACATTTTGACAGTACTCACAATGGTCATTAAAGGTTCTTGTAAGGCTTCAAAGACTTCATTATTATTAATTTTAATACTACGGGGTATCCCCTCTGTTAAATTACGTCCACGTACTGTAATTTCGCGTAATTCCTTAAGTTTAATGGCAGAACCGATTTCTCGCTTGATATATTCAGCAGTAACTTCACCAATCACTGTACCATATCGTTGTCGTACATAACTGATAATAGCTTCATCAAAACGATCGCCCCCGACACGAATTGACTTTGAATACACAATACCATTAAGGGATAATATACCTACTTCCGTTGTACCACCGCCAATATCCAAGACCATGGATCCGGTAGGTTCACTGACAGGCATGCCCGCTCCAATTGCAGCTGCCATGGGTTCTTCAATTAAAAAAACCTCACGTGCCCCTGCCCCCATTGCAGAATCATGAATGGCACGACGTTCCACCTGAGTTGAATCACAGGGGACACAAATTAATACTCTGGGAGAAGGGTGCCATATTTTTGTGCCATGAACTTTATGAATAAAATACTGTAACATTTTTTCTGTGACCATAAAGTTTGCAATCACACCATCCCTCATGGGACGTATCGCTGTAATATGACCCGGTGTCCGCCCTAGCATCATTTTCGCTTCCATGCCCACTGCTGCAACCGTTTTAGCACCGCCTCCCTCAAGATAGCGAATAGCTACTACAGAGGGTTCATCAAGAACAATACCTTCACCACGAAGATAAATGAGTGTATTAGCAGTACCTAAATCAATAGCAAGATCGTTTGAAAAAATTCCTCGCACATGTTTGAACATCTAATTTTGTGAATCCTATAGTGAATGTTATTAATAAGATGAATACTTTACCAAATTTAGTCAAATTTGGGCAAGTTATCATTAAAGAATTATTTATGAATGAATGTTAAACTTATTAAAGAATAAACAAACATTGGAATTCATATGTCTTTACCCATAAAATCTGTTGAAAATATTGCACATTTAGCACGGATCTCTATAAAAGAGCAAGATATGCCTGTTTATGCACATCAGTTATCAGATATTTTAAACTTGGTAGATCAAATGAGCGGTGTTGATACAAGTAAGATAACACCTATGGCACATCCTCTGGATGCAGTCGCACGTTTACGTGCTGATGTTGTCTTAGAAGGAGATCAACGTGATCTTTTTCAAAGCATTGCACCGCAGGTAGAAGCGGGTTTATATTTAGTTCCTAAAGTTATTGAGTAGATTAATAATGCATAAAAAAACACTTATCGAACTGTCACAAGCTTTACAGCAGCGTTCCTGCTCTAGTGTTGAATTAACCCGTTATTTTCTTGAACGAATTCAAAATGCACAGCATTTAAACAGTTTTATTACAGTGGCCACTGAGTTGGCTTTGGATCAAGCACGTGTTGCTGATGCACGTTTAGCTCAAGGGAATGCAACTCCACTTACGGGAATTCCGCTTGCACATAAGGATATTTTTTGTACTTTAGGCGTAAAAACATCTGCTGGCTCTAAAATGCTGGACAATTTTAATGCGCCTTATAATGCCACTATTGTGGAACAATGTCAGGCAGCTGGTTTGGTGATGTTAGGTAAAACTAACATGGACGAATTTGCAATGGGCTCTTCGAACGAAACCAGTTTTTATGGTCCTGTTAAAAATCCTTGGGATATTGAAAGTGTACCCGGAGGATCATCAGGGGGATCCGCTGCTGCAGTGGCAGCACGCTTATGTCCTATTGCGACTGCGACGGATACTGGGGGTTCTATTCGCCAACCAGCAGCATTTTGTGGCATTACGGGATTAAAACCCACTTATGGTCTGGTATCACGTTATGGCATGATTGCCTTTGCTTCCAGTTTGGATCAAGGGGGACCGATGGGACATAGTGCTGAAGATGTCGCATTGCTTTTAAATGCAATGGCAGGTTTTGATGCACGCGATTCAACCTCTTTAAATCATCCAAAAGAAGATTATAGCACGTCTTTGCATGATCATATCAGTGGATTAAAAATCGGGGTTCCTAAAGAATTTTTTGGCGAGGGTTTGAATGCAGATGTTGGCAAGGTATTAGAGACCGCTTTATCTGAATTAGAGCAAGCAGGTGCTACTTTACACGACATAAAGCTACCGCATACGCATTTATCGGTGCCTGCGTATTATATTATTGCACCTGCTGAATGTTCTTCAAATTTATCACGTTATGATGGGGTTCGTTTTGGACATCGTTGTGATCATCCAGAAGATTTATTGGATTTATATGAACGATCACGTGGTGAAGGTTTTGGGGTTGAAGTCAAACGCCGTATTATGATAGGGACTTATGCATTGTCAGCAGGTTATTATGATGCTTATTATTTACAAGCACAAAAAATCCGTCGTTTAATCAGCAATGATTTTCATGAGGCGTTTAAAACAGTCGATGTCATTTTGGGACCCACCTCGCCAACGACTGCGTTTAAAATCGGTGAGAAGATTAATGATCCTATCAGCATGTATTTATCTGATATTAACACCATTTCAGTCAATTTAGCAGGATTACCGGGTTTATCCATCCCGGCCGGCTTTGTGAATAAACTCCCTGTTGGCTTACACATTATTGGTAATTATTTTAGTGAGGCACGAATATTGAATGTTGCACATCAATATCAACAACGTACGAATTGGCATCAGCAGATACCAGCCGGCTTTTAAATAAATATTTATCTCGTTCTGACTCACACAGTGTGAGAACGAGATTTAAGAACAAGAGAATAATTTAACCTTAGTAGCTAGTACAGCAGTCAATCAAGCTGAAATCAGCGTGCTATTTAAAGAAATGGATCGCAATTGGGAGAAAATTAGTTGAAGTGATTGTGACGCCTTCTGTCGCTAAATAATGTCGATGAAAAAGCAGAACGTTATAGCAAAAATATGGGATGCAGAGTAATATTTATATTTTAACATTTTCATTTCCATGGATATAGTATGCTCGCGACGTTACCTTTATTACAAGAAACCGATTTTCCTATGCTAACACGAAGTACTCTGGATACTTTACAAGTCAATCTTGGGTATTTGTGCAACCAACAATGTACACATTGCCATGTCAATGCAGGTCCTCATCGTAAGGAAGTGATGACACAAGAGACTTGTGAACATGTTTTAAGTTATCTCCGTGCAACTTCTTCTATTAAAACATTAGATTTGACGGGAGGCGCACCTGAATTAAATCCTCATTTTCGTGATCTCGTGATATCTGCTAGAAATCTAGGCATACATGTGATTGATAGGTGTAATCTTACCATTTTATCTGAACAAGCTGATTTAGCTGAATTTTTAGCACAACATGATGTTGACATCATTGCGTCATTGCCCTGTTATTTAGAAGAAAATGTTGATAGACAACGGGGAAAAGGCACATTTGAACAAAGCATTACGGGGTTACGTCAACTCAATGCGTTGGGTTATGGTACAGATTTAGAATTGAATCTCGTTTTTAATCCACAAGGACCTCATTTACCCGGTGCCCAAGTTGCTTTAGAATCTGATTATAAAACGTTTTTAAAGAAAAACTATGGTATTGTGTTTAATCAATTATATACGATTTGCAATATGCCTATACAGCGTTTTGGGAGTGCCTTGATTACAAAAGGGCAATTTCATCCTTACATGCAATTATTACGTGAGGCCCATAGTAATGAGAATTTAGAGACGGTAATGTGTCGTACTTTAATCAGTATTGATTGGCAAGGATATGTGTATGATTGCGATTTTAACCAAATGTTAGGATTATCTTTGTGTTTAGAAAAACAAAGCCAACACCATATTTCTGAATTAGTTGATGTGAATTTGGAGGGCAATCCGATTATTGTGGCACAGCATTGTTATGGATGTACAGCTGGGCAAGGCAGTAGTTGCGGGGGAGCTTTGGCTTGAAGCTGTCCATTATCATGCCTACTTTAAATGAGGCGATGAGTATTGTAGATACATTACACAGTTTACAATACTTACGTGATAAAGGGCATGAGGTGATTGTGGTGGATGGGGGCAGTACCGATAATACATGTCACTTGGCAATACCCTTAGTGGATCAGTTTTTACAGACTTCTTCTGGACGTGCGCAACAAATGAATGTCGGGGCACACTCGGCACATCATGAGATCTTGCTTTTTTTACATGCTGATACGTATTTACCCCAAGATGCAGATGATTTGATTATTAAGAGTGGACACGCTTGGGGAAGATTTGATGTCCGTTTATCAGGAAAATCATGGCATTTTCGTGTCATCGCGTTTTTTATGAATTGGCGTTCATATTTAACAGGCATTGCGACAGGTGATCAAGCTATTTTTGTATTACATCGACTATATATAGAAGTCAAGGGATTTCCAGAGATCCCCTTAATGGAAGATATTGCTTTGAGTCACCGTTTGAAACGCATTTGTCGTCCCTTATGTATTCGGGTACCCGTAATGACTTCTAGTCGTCGTTGGGAAGAAAAAGGTATTAAACGCACCATATTATTAATGTGGGGGTTGCGTTTAGCCTATTATTTAGGCATCAGTCCACATCATTTAAAAAAAATTTATTGAGATATTCACTTTCACCCTAAAAACGCAATAATTAATACCCCACTGACTATCGTATGTAGCATAATTGTATTTTTAATCGCAGGAATAAGCATTGTGGGCGTATCATTATAATGAGCATATAAGGTTTTTATGGCCATAATGCCCAAAGGAAAAGCCAATAAACTGACCAAACTCAATAAAGGTAAAAACTGATATAAAACACCCATCACAATACTGAGCATACTGAATCCTATTAATAAGCCATAAATAGGACGGGCATGTTCTTTATCCAAACGCACGATTAAAGTATTTTTTCCTGCTTGTTTATCAGCGGCATAATCTGGAAATCCATTAATATATAAAATAGCAGCCACTAAAAATGCAAGGGGTAAAGAGGCGAATATCACTGCGAGAGTAAACTGTTGGGTTTGCACATAATATGCCCCTAACACTGCTAATACCCCAAAATCTAATCCCACTATGATTTCACCCCATCCTTTACTTTGTAAAGAGAGTGGGGGGGCTGAATAAAAATAACCTGATAAGATACCGATCAATCCAATCCATAATAAAGGCAAACCCCGTGTCCATACTAAAAATAAGCCAATACTGATAGCCCCGATCAGTAATACCCATCCATAACGGTATGTTTCACTGGGTGTCAAAATTTTTTTTTGAATCATACGGCTTCCGCCCGCAAAAGGAGATAGCGGTGTTTCATTCAGTGCATCCGCATGCTTATCAAAATAATCATTCAATACATTACTACTTGCATGTGTTAAAATACCTGCCAACAATGCTAATCCAAAATAAAACGTCAAAAATACCCCATGAGAATGCCATGCTATTGCTGTTCCTAATAGAATAGGCAAAATAATAATGGTAAAAAATTGTGGACGCGTTGCCCTTATCCAAAGTGAAAGTGTTTTTTGAGTCATGTTTTTGAGTGGCGGGATCTGTGATGCTACCTTTAATCCTGAAAATTCAGACTTGATATATTTGTTTTTTATGATGAATTCATATATAATATCACACGTTAAATGTATACTCAATTTTCTGATTCTACGCATCCTTTTCAAAATTTTAGAATGTAAAGCCTAATGAACGCTCAAAATATACCTTCAATCCATTTACTCTCCACGCTGGTTGCCAATCAAATTGCTGCTGGTGAAGTCGTTGAACGTCCTGCTTCTGTCATTAAAGAGTTACTCGAAAATAGCTTAGATGCACAAGCAGATCATATTGAAATTGATATTGAACAAGGGGGCGTGGCTTTAATAAGGGTGCGTGATAATGGTTTTGGTATTCGGCGTGATGAATTATTATTAGCCCTTAATCGCCATGCTACCAGTAAAATTAAAAATCTCGACGATTTAGAACATCTTAATAGTTTAGGATTCCGCGGTGAAGCACTGGCGAGTATTGCTTCTATTTCAAGATTATGCTTGAGTTCACGTTTTTATGAGGATGAACGGGCATATTGTATCCGTTTAGATGGACAAGAAAAGCCAACTATGCCTGAACCATTGGCACATCCCATTGGTACGACGATTGAGATACGAGATTTATTTTATAATACACCCGCACGACGAAAATTTTTACGAACAGAAAAAACAGAATTCGGTCATGTACATGAAATCATTAAACGTTTGGCTTTAAGCCGTTTTCAGGTCAGTTTTAAACTAACCCATAACCGTAAAACTTTGATTTCTTGTAAAATTGCGAAGACTGAACAAGAGAAATTACAACGTATTACCTTATTATATGGAGCAGATTTTACTAATCATGTTTTAAAAATTCAGGCAGAATCTGATGATATGCAATTATCAGGTTGGATAACACAACCGACTTTTTCACGCAGTCAACCCGATATGCAATATTTCTTTGTAAATGGACGGATTGTACGTGATAAATTAATTAATCATGCGATACGTCAAGCGTATGAAGACGTGCTTTATTCAAACCGTTATCCCAGTTATGTCCTATATTTTAAGATTGATCCGAGTGAAGTCGATGTGAATGTGCATCCGAATAAGAGTGAAGTGCGTTTCAGTCAAGCCCAACAAGTACATCACGTGATTGTACAGATATTACAAGAACGTTTGGCGCAAACGTCGCCTGCCACATGTGAACCGCCTATTGCTTATGTCATTCCTCCTGACACACCTAATATCCCTACTTATCACAACATAGAACGTCCTTTTGCAGCTGCTATTCGTGAAACGGTGGAAACTTATCAAGCATTGCAACCGTCTTTATTATTAGAAGAGCCCTGTGTCGAAGAACAGCCCATTGATATTGAAGAACAATCAATAAATACAGTACCTCCCTTAGGATATGCCTTAACGCAATTGCATGGAGTGTATATTTTAGCGGAAAATACAGAAGGCTTAATTTTAGTCGATATGCATGCTGCACATGAGCGTATTACTTATGAACAAATGAAGTCTGCTTGGCAAAGCAATACGCTGTCTGCCCAAATTTTATTAGTGCCTATTTCCGTTTCTGTGAGTAAACATGAAGCAGATATCGCAGAAGAGCAAGTAGAATTATTTAATTTATTAGGATTTGATATCAAACGTATTTCACCTGAAACCTTGGTGGTACACCAATTACCCTTTTTATTAGCCAATGCAAATGTACCTATGCTTATTCGTGATGTTTTAACAGATTTATCACATTTAGGCGTCAGTCCTCGTTTACAAGAAAATATGCAAGAAATTTTAGCCACTGTGGCTTGTCATACTTCTGTTCGTGCGAATCGACACTTAAGTATTAGCGAAATGAATGCGTTATTACGGAATATGGAAAAAACAGAACGCAGCAATCAATGTAATCATGGACGTCCTACTTGGACGCATTTGAGTCTTAAAGAATTAGATCGTTTATTTTTACGGGGGCAATGATTAAAACTGACGGGTAATAATATAACGGGCCATCCAACGTAAAGGATCTGCTTTCTCATTAAAATTATTTAAACTCTTGAGTGCATCTTCAATTAAGCTATTAGCCATCTCTTTAGCACCGTGTAAGCCTAATAAAGCAGGATAGGTTACCTTATCCTGAGCAATATCTGATCCTTGAAGTTTGCCTAGCGTTTCAGTATTAGATTCAATATCTAAAATATCATCTTGAATCTGAAAAGCTAATCCAATACATTTGGCATAATGATCCAGTTTTTTCAAAAGTACATCATCAATATTAGGCGCAGCTAATGCACCGAGCGTGACGCTCGCACGAATCAAAGCCCCTGTTTTATGAATATGCATATTTTCCAATTCTGCAATATTGAGTTTTTGACCCATAGACTGCATATCAATAGATTGTCCTCCCGCCATTCCACGTGATCCTGTCGCCATTGTCAAAATTTCAATCATTTCTAAGCGTTTTATAGTCACAGCTTGTTGTGTCAATATATAAAAAGCCAATGTTTGTAGGGCATCACCTGCTAAAATAGCGGTAGCTTCATCAAATGCTTTATGAACAGTGGGGGTACCTCGACGTAAATCATCATCATCCATAGCTGGCAAATCATCATGAACTAATGAAAAAGCATGCACACATTCAATAGCAGATGCTGGAATATCTAATAATTTAGGATCAACATCAAAAATATGACCTGTTAAATACACGAGTATCGGTCTCACCCTTTTACCACCATTCAAAACAGCATAACGCATGGCTTCATGTAAACGTGTTGGCTGAATAGTAGACACCGGTAAACAGGTCTCTAAAGCAGTATCCACTCTCTCTTGATACGTTTTCATTAAAATTTGTAAGCTCATGTATAATCCTATTACTTAGATATGTTTTTATCAATACACCCAGCACATATGTGTGACTGGGCTGATTATCGCTTAAAATTTATGTTTGACTACTTGAAGTTAAATATTCATTCACAGAACATGCAGCTTCTCGCCCTTCCCGAATAGCCCAGACGACTAAGGATTGTCCCCGACGCATATCACCTGCTACAAATACTTTATCAATAGATGTGCGATAATTATCAGTATTCGCTTTGACATTACCACGATCATCTAAAGCAACCCCTAAATCTTTTAATAAACCGTCATGAATGGGATGCATGAAACCCATCGCTAATAACACGAGGTCTGCTTTTAATTCAAATGCACTTCCCTCAATTTCTGACATCTGCCAACGACCTTGTTCGTCTTGTTTCCAATCAACTTTGACTAAATGTATTTTGTTGACTTGTCCATTTTTACCTTCAATAGATTTTGTGGCAATACTCCATTGTCGTTGACATCCTTCTTCATGAGAGGAAGAAGTGCGGAGTGTGTTAGGCCAATTTGGCCAGTTGAGAAGTTTATCCTCTTGTTCAGCTGCTTTAGGTAAAATTTCTAATTGCACCACAGAGGCTGCACCTTGACGAATAGAAGTCCCAATACAATCCGAACCAGTATCTCCACCCCCAATAACAATCACATGTTTATTTTTTGCCGTGATACTCAGTTCTTCGGGTATCTCATCTCCAAAGATACGCTGCGTTTGTTGTGGTAAAAATTCTAAAGCAAAATAAGTGCCTTTTAATTCTCGTCCAGGTACAGGTAAATCTCTAGGGTGTTCAGAACCCCCTGTTAAAACAATCGCATCATATTTTTCCAACACAGTGTGTGCAGAAATATCAACACCAATATGACTATTAGGACTAAATGTGACACCTTCTGCTTGCATTTGTGCCGTGCGACGATCAATACTTTGTTTGTCTAAGTTAAAAGTGGGGATACCATAACGTAGTAAGCCACCAATACGATTATTTTTTTCATAAACAATGACTTCATGTCCTTTTCGTGCTAATTGTTGTGCACATGCTAATCCTGCGGGTCCAGATCCTATAATTGCAATTCGTTTTTCTGAACGATGTTTAGGAATTATGGGTTGAATCCAGTTATTTTCCCAAGCATGTTCAATAATGGCACATTCAATTGTTTTTATGGTGACGGGCTGATGATTCAAATTAAGTGTACATGCGGCTTCACAGGGAGCGGGACAAATTCGTCCTGTAAATTCAGGAAAATTATTTGTAGCATGTAACACCGAAAGTGCTTTTCTCCAATTTCCTTGATAAACTAAATCATTCCAATCTGGGATAATATTATTAATGGGACAAGCATTATGACAGTAAGGAATACCGCAATCCATGCAGCGAGCACCTTGTTGATTGAGTTGAGAGTCTGTTAGCGGTGTTATAAATTCTTGATAATGCTGAATGCGCACAGATGCAGGGGAATACGCACGTTCTTGTCGCGTGAATTCCATGAATCCTGTCGTTTTACCCATCTATTGTATCCTCCAAATAATGTTTTAATTTTGTATGTTTAGTTTTTTTTGGGTGGGTGTTTGACCAAAATATAGTGTCCAATCTTCACACAAACGTTTAAATTCAATCTCGTTGGGTATCTGTCCTGCATAAGCAATCTGTTGCCAAGCATGACTCAAAACAGAAAAATAAGTACTTAATACAACTTCTTGTTTAGATACAATAATATACAAACATTCACTGTCAGTGGCACTATTATCAATCTTCAAGTGATCACGTTTTATAAGTACAGAAATCGCACCTCGATAAAGAAGACTCAGTGCCAAAGCATATTGTTGATCCTGCCATAATGTCCAAGCATGTTGGCTAATTTTTGTGGGTAAAAGGGTGTTTTTGAAATCATCTAGAGATAGGAGAGGAGATACGATCCCATCATTTTGTGCCTTTTTTTGTGGCAAAAATGGTTTTAACCAACGCCAAATATAAATTATCAAAACAATAACGCCGCCCCCTAATAATATCCACAACAAAACCTCAATAACTTCTGAAATCTGACGAATAAATGCAACTGATTCTTCTTTAGGAAGCTGTACCATCTCATTATTGTTATCATCATCATCACCCCCAATATATTTCCACCTAGAGATGTCTTGGGTAGTTTGAAATTCTGGTTGTGATAAAATTTCTGTAATATTTTCTTTTACATTTTTAGGCTCTTCTGCTAAACCTGTTCTGACAGTCAGACAAAGAATACATAAAATAAAAAATGGCATTACAAGGTATCCTTAAGAAAATAAGTCACCATTTTTCCTTTTCCTTTGACATCAATAGAGCCACGCTTTTCAAAAACAAATTGATCTTTAATTAACTGATATGTAATTTCTGACACTTGTATGCAACTAGGTAATCCTAATGCTTCCATGCGACTCGCAATATTAACAGTATCTCCCCATAAGTCATAATTAAATTTATGTTTACCAATGACACCCGCTACAACAGGTCCCGTATGCATACCAATACGAATTTTAAAATCACTTCCATTTTCTTTATTTAAACGTTCAATTTCTGAGAGCATTTCTAAGGCTATATTGGCAACTGCTTGGACATGATCAGGACGTTCTGTGGGCAATCCACCGACTAACATATATGCATCACCAATCGTTTTAATTTTTTCTAATTCATATTTTTCTGTCAAATCATCGAAAGCGGAAAAAATGGTATTCAGTTTTTTTACCAAGTTTTTTGCAGGA
>DAOVZS010000035.1 GCA_030635005.1 Thiomargarita sp.
AAAACCAGAGCGGTATCTTCTAAAACCACATGACTCGAACTCAAAACAGTGGCCTTAAATTCAACTTGTATGGTCATACCTGCCGCGTCCGCTAACATTTCTAATAAACTGTGAAATCCACTGACATCAATACTTGGGGCAACATTAAACGCAAAGGAATTGGGACGTTGTTTTGAGAAATCGACGGCAACTGAGACATGGCTTTCCGCTGTGCCACGATACACATGACTATAATGTAAAGAATTTGCCAGAACACTGATTTCACCTAATGACACATTTTCGCTTATCTTAAAATCAAACGGCAAAGCAATAGGGTGTTTGGGCGTAAAAATTTTATTGAGTGCAATGCCCAATGAACGAAAAACACCTTCCCACGTATGATGTGGATCTTCAACACTACAGATCTTAATCACGATTTTCGCTGATAAGCCTTGTGATAAGCCTTCTAACAGTTCAACTAAAGGAGTGCCCGAAGATAATTGTTCACATCGTAAGGATAAAAACCAGTCTAAATCAAGATTGGCTATACCTTCTAAACGTAATGTCGGTGAGTCAGTGATGTTCATAAAAACCTCAGCACTTCCATCATCAATCATGCCTAAAGCCACTGCAGAGTGTTGCTGTATTTGAAACGCCCTAATTTTTTGACCCAAAGTCTGACCCAAACCCCACCAATGATTATGATACCAATGGCAGTCAATTTCTACGCCCAAGCGCCAAGCAATATGCTCAATCGCATGGCTGATAAATTCATTGGGGGTGATAATTGTCTTTTGTCTCACATCACCAAATTGTAAAGATAAGACATTGCGTTCAAAAGCGGTGTAAACATGTTGCGATTGTGGCTCAAGTTCTTGAAAATCAGCACTTCCAGTTGCCACTGCAATGCTATAACAGTGTGCCTGATTACTCGCCTTAAGCCCCACTAAAGAATCTTCAATCACCACTGTTTTTTCAGGAGCAACATTCAATAAACGCATCGCCAGTAAATACGTATCAGGGGCTGGTTTCTTAGCGACACGCTCAATATCATTACCAACAATAACATCAAAATAATCCACAATGCCACAACGCGTTAAAATATCGGTCACATCAGCCGTTGGGTTATTAGACACCACCGCCATTTTGAGTGATTTTGCTGCCTGCAAAATATCTAGAATTCCTGGATTTAATTCAAATACACAGGTATGTCTGGCTTCATGAAAAGAGTTTAAAATGTCGGATAAGTGTGTGTTAACATTTTTAAGATGATATGTTTTTTCGACAAACGCAAGGATTAATTCCCAAAATATCACGGCATCATAGGCAAATAAAGAACGAATCAAACTTTTTGATATCGTCACATCACTGCCAAAATGTTGGGCTAAAATTTGATTACACACCACTAAATCCAAACTCAAAGAGTCTATTAAAACGCCATCCATATCCCATAAAATAGCCTGTGTTTGTGCGGGTATCAAAAGACGTTCGGCAATCAGTTTCGTGGATGGCTTCAAGGCTTGCAAAAAGGCTTGATTGTCACTCGGAGTGCCAACTGTGACTTGAAGACAATTGTGTAATAAGGGATGTCTGCCATGCACGCATTTTATCAGAATGCCTTGTTTTTTCAAACGTTTAAAAACATCTTGTGCAGCTGACATTCGAAATAAGATGAAATTGGCGTGACTGATCCAAGCATGTACGCCTTCTATAGCGTTCAGTTCTTCGAATAATTTTGTTCTCTCATTTTTAATACTGTGCGTTTGTGCTTCAAATAGGGCGTAATGTTGACACGCAAGTGTGACGGTGATTTGCGTGAGCGTATTGATATTATAAGGTTGACGTACTTTATTAATCTGTTCTATCCAATCAGGGGGGCCTGCTAACAAGCCTAAACGCACACCAGCTAAGCCTAACTTAGAAACGGTTCGCATGACCAAAACATTAGGATATTCTCCTAAGCGTGACATAAAAGTGCTGTCAATAAAGGGGGCATACGCTTCATCAATCACCACGATACCGCGACTGGTTTCAATAATACTTTCTATATCATGAGTGGCAAACGCATTACCCGTGGGATTATTGGGACAGGCTAAAAATATTAAGGCGGGCTGATACTGCTTTATCGCCTGTCGCATTGCGGGCATATCTAAACTAAAATCATTGGCTTGCAAAGGGACACCGACATATGTCAAGCCTGCAATCTGTGCTAATTGACGATACATGATAAAACTGGGTTCTGGCACAAGTAATACTTGATTCGCATGGTTGACACTTAAAATGAGCATTTGTATCAATTCATCAGATCCATTTCCCAAAATAATATCCATAGTCTCAGGAACGTTCATAACTTTTCGTAATTGTTTTTTTAGATTATGGGCAGCGGCATCAGGATAACGATTGACAGTAGCAGATTTTAAGATTTTAAGCCATTCTTCAACAAATCCATTATCCCAATGATAGGGATTTTCCATAGAATCCAGTTTGATTGCATTTCCGGATTCTGGCACGTGATAGGCTGTGAGTTGTTGAATGTCTGGAGATATTATTTTTTGGATCAGGGGATTTTTTTTCATTTTTTTCATTGAGGCTTACTTGTTTGAATCAGAATTTTCAGGATTAAAGACACTGGCATGATTTGGAACATGGGAATGCGTCTGTATAGAACAGACACATTCTGGGATCAATATTTACCACAAAATCTTAGCAACTTCTGAATATTCCTTAACAAACTGAACATGTATTCCTTTGCGTACATATTTAGGTAATTCTTCAAAATCACGTTTATTAGCCTCTGGCATAATAAGATTATAAATATTAATGCGTCTGGCTGCAATCACTTTTTCACGAATACCACCTACAGGCAAGACTTGTCCTGTTAAGGTCAATTCACCCGTCATAGCAATATTTTTAGCAATTTTTTTGCCTTTGGCTAATGAGAGTAATGCACTGGCCATAGTAATGCCAGCACTGGGACCATCTTTAGGCGTTGCACCAGCAGGGACATGTATATGAATAAAAGCCTTTTCAAAAAAATTATCAACCCCATAATAGTCACGCTGAGAGACGATATAACTGTAGGCAATTTCTGCAGACTCTTTCATCACATCTCCCAATTGTCCCGTGAGTTTAAAGCCACGTACATAATTATGTGTATAGGAAGTCTCAATATTTAAAGTCGCCCCGCCCATGGCTGTCCACGCTAATCCTGTAACTACACCAATCCCATTAATAATCTTTTCATTTTCAAATAAAGGTTTCCCTAAAAATTTTGACAAATTGAGGGGCGTGACAATGATAGGGGATTGCGCATGTTCTAGTAATTTTAATGCTGATTTACGAATAATCGTATTAATGCGTTTTTCTAAGCCCCGAACCCCCGCCTCTCGTGCATAATCTTCGATGATATTGCGTAAGGTATTATCAGGTAATTCCAAATGTCTCGCCTTTAATCCTGCTCTCTTCAATTGTTTTTTGATCAAGTGTTTCTTGGCAATTTTCAGCTTTTCACTGGCAAGATACCCTGACAATTTAATAAGTTCCATACGATCCAATAATGCAGCGGGGATCGTATCCACTTGATTGGCGGTACAAATAAACAGTACTTTAGACAAATCAAAACGTACATCTAAATAATGATCTAGAAAATCAGAATTTTGTTCAGGATCAAGCACTTCTAACATGGCAGAGGCAGGATCACCCCGATATGACGTCCCCAGTTTATCAATTTCATCTAACATGATCACTGGGTTAGCATATTCAACCTCTTTCATCGCTTGCAGAAATTTACCTGGCATCGCCCCGATATATGTCCGACGATGTCCTTTGATTTCAGCTTCATCATGAATGCCGCCCACTGAAAAACGAAAAAATGATCGTCCGACTGCTTCTGCAATAGAACGTCCAATAGACGTTTTTCCAACACCCGGCGGTCCCACAAGTAATAAAATCGTGCCCCCAATACTGCCTTTTAGCGTACCGACTGCCAAAAATTCCATGATACGATTTTTGACTTCTTCTAAGCCTTCATGATCTTTATCCAATACTTTTCGGGCAGCTTTGATATTCAATTTATCTTTAGAATATTTACCCCAAGGCAATAAGGTAAACCATTCTAAATAATTACGCGTCACTGCATATTCAGAAGAACCCACCTCCAAAATAGACATTTTGTCAAATTCTTCATCAATACGTTTTTGTACTTTTTTAGGAATCGTTAGTTTTTTAAGACGAGCACGAAAAGTGTCTATTTCTGCTGTCCGTTCATCTTTTTCTATGCCCAGTTCTTTCTGAATCACCTTCAATTGTTCACGCAAGAAAAAGTCATGTTGATTCTGATCCATTTTCTCTTCAACTTGCTGGCGTATTTTTAGTTGCGCTTTGGCATGTTGTAATTCTTTATTCAACAAAAGTAATACTTTTTCTAAACGGGGCAGCACGTCCAGATTTTCCAAAATATCTTGTAATTCTGCTTTGGTGGCTGTGGTTAGGCTGGCTGCGAAATCCGCTAATGAAGAGGGGGCTTCAGGTGTAAAACGTTGTAAAAATACATTCAATTCTTCATTATAAAGCGGATTTAGCGGCAATAATTCTTTAATCGTATTAATCACCGCTAAAACGTATGGTTTAAGATCGTCAATCTCTTTAGGACGAACTTCAGGATGATAAGTGGGTATAATGACAAATGGTTTTTTTTCTGATACCCACTCCTTAATTTCAAAACGTTGCAAACCCTCTACCACAATTTGTAGCTGTTCTTCCGCCTGAACAACACGATGCAAACGACATAGTGTGCCCATTTTATAAAAATCTTGAGAGGTCACTTTACTCATTTTTTCTTTTTGAATCAAGACCAAACCTAACATTTTACTCTCAGAATCAGCAACTGCTTTAACCGTTTCTGCCCAAGGTTCAACATCTACAATCAACGGAATAACTTGATGTGGGAAAAAAGGGCGATTGGTTAAGGGTAAAATATGCAAAATATCGGGCAGTTTTGCTTTCGCATCTTCATTTTTTTCTTCACTGTCTTCTTTAGCAATGATGACTTCTGTTTTGTTTTCAGCATTTTCGCCTTTTTCAGCATCAATCACTGTATCTTCTGCATTGTCTTCAACAGGATTTTCTTCTATTTCATCCGTCATAATTTAAAATTCCTTGATATGATGTCGTAAAAATTAAACAATTTATTGCCTAACAATGCGAAAACCCACATGATAAGTACGGCTATTAGGTGTTTCCTTGCCACGAATATCAGACTGTACTAATGCGGGAGATATTCCCCAAGAACCACCCCGAATGACAACAGGAATAGTACTTTCTGCTACACACTTTTGACCACTCTTATGTTCTGAACAGACCCATTCCCAAACATTGCCTAACATGTCAAATAAGCCAAAATTATTCGCTGTAAAACGACCCACGGGTGCAGTATAGACATAATTATCTACACAATTATGAATAGTCCAATGCCAACCTGAATGTACATTTTTTGATGTTTGATCCCAAACGTTGGCATATTGACAAGCCTCATCAGGTTCATCTCCCCAATATCTTTTAGTCTTTGTGTTAGCACGTGCTGCATATTCCCACTCTCTATCTGTGGGTAATCGATATTTTTTGCCTGTTTGCTGGCTTAACCATTTTGTATACGCCATAGCATCTTGTAATGACACATTGATCACAGGACGTTGATTGCGTCCCCAACTCTCATCATGCGGTTTGTCTCGATGGGTGGCTTTTGCAAACCGATCATATTCTGCAAAAGTGATCTCATAACGTCCCATCGCAAAGCGTTTTTTAGCAGGAATCCATATCATTTCAGGTCCCTGACTGCCATTTTTTAAAGAATCTTTAAATCCTTTTTTTCCTATTTGAGGAGAAGAGGAACGTAGAGAAGGCGATATTCTGGCTTCTAAGGCTGCTAATTCGGTTGATTCAGGATCTACCATACGTACATTTGCTAAATATTTCTTAGCCTTTTTTTTATGTCCCTTTTTTAAAGCTTTTTTTGCCCATCCTATATAACGTGCTGCTATTTTTTTTAAACCTGACAATGCTTTTGCATTATTGGGAGATGTTTTAAGTATATTTTGATAGCATGTTAATGCATTGCCACTTTTACCAGAAGTTAAACGATTCGCTTTATAATGTTTTTCACACGTACGTAATGTATCAGCATGGACTATATTTAGAATTAATATAAAAAAAATAAACGTAAATACCCTGTTTAAGTACTGTGACATAATCAATTCTCATTTTATGAATAGTTTATTACAAATAAAGATAACATGATAATATTAATAGTGAGATTTGTAAATCTTTATAGGTAAGTGCGTAACAGATAGTGTTAATATGATGTATTATTATAATCTTTTATGAATATTCTTTATGGCTTCTGATTTTTCCACATTTAAACTATTATTGAAACGTGATTTAACATTAGCGTATCGTCATCGTTCAGAATTGGCGAATCCATTATTGTTTTTTATTATTGTTATCAGTTTATTTCCCTTAGGGATTTCATCTGAATCAAAAGACTTGCAAGTGATAGCACCGGGTGTTATTTGGGTAGCTGCTTTATTAGCTGCTATGTTATCACTTGATAGTTTATTCCGTTCAGATTTTGAAGATGGCAGTTTGGAACAAATTGCCTTGACTGCCCATTTTTTACCTTTACTGGTATTGGCAAAAATATTGGCACATTGGTTGACGACAGGCTTACCATTAATTGTATTAGCCCCATTTTTAGGGATATTGCTTTTTTTACCTGATAGCGCAATGTTGACATTAATCGCAACGTTGGCGTTAGGAACGCCTATTTTGAGTTTAGTAGGTGCTATTGGAGTTGCTTTGACCGTAGGGTTGCGACGGGGGGGCGTGTTATTATCTTTATTAGTATTACCCTTATATATTCCAGTGTTGATTTTTGCAGCCGGTGCTGTAAATGAGGCAGCAAGAGGGTTTCCTGTGTTAGGGCAACTTTATTTTTTAGGGGCTTTGCTGATGTTGTCTTTAACACTCGCCCCTTTTGCGACTGCATCAGCGTTACGAATTAGTTTAAGTTAACAGAGGTATAGATCCGTGAAACAATTGACTGAACTGTTTGAAAAAAATAATGCTTGGGCAACAGGTGTGACTACCCATAATCCTGAGTTTTTCACAGAACTGGCAAAACAACAATCGCCAAAGTATTTATGGATTGGCTGTTCTGATAGCCGCATACCCGCCACGCAACTTCTTGGTTTGCAACCTGGAGAAGTTTTTGTACACCGCAATATTGCGAATATGGTGCTACATACCGATTTAAATTGTTTATCTGTCATACAATACGCCGTAGACGTGGTCAAAGTGAAGCATATTATTGTGTGTGGTCATTATGGATGTGGTGGTATTAATGCTGCATTGGATGGACAAGAACATGGTGTGATTGATAATTGGTTACGACATATTCAGGACGTTTATCATCATCATCAACAAGAACTTGATGCGGTGCAAGATGCTGAAGAAAAATCTTGTTTGCTGTCTGAGAAAAATGTGATGGCACAAGTGACTCATGTCTGTGAAGCCCCTTTTATTAAAAAGGCTTGGCAAGCCAAACAAGATTTAACGGTTCATGGCTTGATATATACTCTTAAATCTGGATTGCTTAAAGATTTAAAGATTTCTAGGAATCATTAGGATATATCTAAATTGGCAACATGTCTCATGTTGCCAATTAAAATTCATATTTTTAACAGTGACTGATAACGAATATGTGGGCATTTTTATATAAATTTTCATCTCCCAAATATTTTTATACGATTGCAGGACGTTTAATACCCTGGTTTGGATGGAGTTGTCTCGTAGTGATGCTAGTTGGATTATATTATGGTTTGTTTAAAGCACCGCCCGATTATCAGCAAGGGGAAAGCTATCGTATTATGTTTATACATGTCCCTGCTGCCTGGATGTCTATGTTTGTATATATGATCATGGCAGTTGCTGGGGGGATTGGCTTAATTTGGCGTATTAAATTAGCAGAAGTGATGGCAGCCAGTTCTGCCCCTATTGGGGCTTCTTTTACTTTTTTAGCCTTAGTCACCGGTGCTTTATGGGGGAAACCGATGTGGGGTGCATGGTGGGTATGGGATGCACGTTTAACGTCTGAACTCATTTTGTTGTTTTTATATTTAGGCGTGATTGCCCTAAATTCTGCGATTGAAGATAAACGGACAGCAGCACGTGCTAGCGGTGTTTTAGCATTAGTGGGTGTTGTTAATATTCCCATTATTCATTATTCAGTAGAATGGTGGAACACCTTGCATCAAGGGGCTACCATAACAAAATTAGATGCCCCTTCGATTCATATTTCTATGCTCATTCCCTTATTATTAATGGCTGTTGCCTTCAAATTATTTTATGCCACGGTGGTGTTAATGCGAGCACGTTGTGAAGTATTAGAAAGAGAACGCAATGCAAGTTGGGTACAAGAATTGGTGAAAAGAGATTAAATACTATGTTTGAAGCTTTAGAAATGGGTAAATATGCCTTTTATATTTGGACGAGCTATGGTATCGCTTTAGTCGTTCTTGTGGCTAATGTGCTTATTCCTTTCAATCACAAACGTACGCTTTTGCGTACATTGGGACGAAAAGTACGGAGAAAACGTCGTGATAACCATGAATCAAAAGCATAAACAACGTCTTGGGCTTGTTTTATTGATTGTTATAGGTATTGGCTCTGCTGTTGCCCTAGCCATTGCGGCTTTTAGTGAAAATATGTTGTATTTTTTTAGCCCTACTCAAATTATGGCAGGGGAAGCCCCCACCACTCGGCTGATTCGTGTGGGCGGGATGGTGAGTAAAGGCAGCGTGAAACGGGCGTCTGATAGTTTACAAGTTAATTTTGAGGTCACCGATTATGCACATACAGTTTCTGTGCAATATACGGGCATTTTACCTGATTTATTTCGGGAAGAACAAGGAATTGTGGCCATAGGATGGATGCAAGAGGATGGAAGTTTTATTGCTGATGAGGTTTTAGCAAAACATGATGAAAACTATATGCCTCCCGAAGTTGCTGCTGCTTTAAAAGCGGCAGAGTCTTTGGATAAGAAATAATCACTCATAACTGAATTCATAATTAATATGGTTCCTGAACTTGGCAATTTTGCCTTATTATTGGCTTTAGGTTTGGCGATAGTCCAAACCATATTTCCGCTTATTGGCACAGCGTATGGTATACCGAATTGGACAGCAGTGGCACGTCCTGCAGCATTAGGGCAAACGTTTTTTATGACCATGGCGTTTATTTGCTTGACGTATGCTTTTGTAACGAATGATTTTTCTGTCCTCTATGTGGCTTCTCATTCTAATAGTAATTTACCGCTCATGTATCGTTATGCCAGTGTCTGGGGAGGACATGAAGGTTCTTTACTGTTATGGACAGTAATGTTAAGTTTCTGGACCATTGCAGTGGCTTTCTTTAGTCGCAGCTTACCGAATAATATGGCAGCGCGCGTGATTGCAGTGATGGGATTTATCAGTATTGGATTTTTGTTGTTTATGTTATTCACATCCAATCCTTTTGATCGTATTTTCCCTGCCCCGATGGATGGACGTGATCTCAATCCTTTATTACAAGATCCTGGATTAATTTGGCATCCTCCAATGTTATATATGGGATATGTAGGTTTTTCAGTCGCCTTTAGTTTTGCGATTGCTGCCTTATTAGGCGGTACATTAGACAGTGCATGGGCACGTTGGTCACGTCCGTGGACCTTAATTGCCTGGATATTTTTAACCTTAGGTATCGTTTTAGGCAGTTGGTGGGCTTATTATGAATTAGGTTGGGGCGGTTGGTGGTTTTGGGATCCTGTTGAAAATGCCTCATTTATGCCTTGGTTGGTAGGCACCGCCTTAATTCATTCGTTAGCGGTTACTGAGAAACGAAGTGCATTTAAAAATTGGACTGTATTATTAGCGATTGTTGCCTTCTCGCTTAGCTTATTAGGAACGTTTTTAGTCCGTTCAGGTGTCTTGACATCAGTACATGCCTTTGCCACTGATCCCGCACGTGGTGTGTTTATTTTGGCATTTTTAGGCATCATTATTGGTTTATCATTAGTCTTATATGCTTGGCGTGCTCCTAAAGTCGGCAAAGGGGGGCATTTTGATGTCTTGTCAAAAGAAACCTTTTTATTGATTAATAACATTTTATTAGTCGTCGCTTGTGCAGCGGTGTTATTAGGAACATTATATCCTTTGTTTATAGATGCCTTAGGTATGGGTAAAATTTCGGTAGGGCCTCCCTATTTTGGGTTAGTGTTTTTTTGGATTATGGCACCTTTGATGATTTTATTGGGTATTGGTCCGTTAACACGTTGGAAAGGGGATAAGCTGAAACCCTTATTAATGAGATTCCGATATACCTTCATATTGAGTATTGCAGTTGGAGTGCTTGTACCCTATCCCTTCATAGGCAAAGCAGGTTTACTTGTTTTTCCTGGAATCGCCGTGGCGACTTGGATTTTTCTGACTGCAATACAAAATATACGTGAAAAAATCATTCATAAAAACTCCGTGTGGGCTGGAATACGCAGTTTAAGCCCTAGTTTTTATGGGATGACGATTGCACATATTGGAGTAGCTGTCTTTGTGGTGGGTGTGACTTTATCTAATGCCTTGAGTATTGAACGAGATGTTCGTATGGAACCTCACAAAGCATTAGAATTAGGCGGTTATAGCTTTATTTTTGAAGGCACTCAAGAGATTAAGGGTCCTAATTATGATGCACATCTTGGGCTAATAAGAGTATTGAAAGAGGGTAAACAAATAGCCGCATTACAACCTGAAAAACGAGTCTATCGTGTTCAAGCAATGCCCATGACAGAAGCAGCCATTGATTGGGGATTTACGCGTGATATTTATGTTGCATTGGGAGAACCTTTAGATAAAGGGGCGTGGAGTGTACGTGTTTATTATAAACCCTTTATTCGCTGGATTTGGATAGGCGGTGTATTAATGGCTTTTGGCGGATTATTATCTGTTTTTGATAAACGTTATCGTCTATTAGCACAAAGGAAAAAAGTACATGTTTAAATATTTACTTCCCTTAATCATTTGTATTGTTTTGGGTGTTTTTTTATATATGGGCTTGAGTTTAAATCCACGTGATATTGGATCGACACGTATTGATAAACCTGCCCCTAGTTTTACGCTCCCTCACTTACGTGATCAGACGAAAACATTTAGTGAACAGGATTTTCTTGGAAAAGTCTCGATTTTAAATGTGTGGGCTTCTTGGTGTGGCACATGTCGCTATGAGCATCCTCTTTTAATGCAATTAAAGAGACAAGGCTATAAAATTTATGGCTTAGTGTATAAAGATACCGTTGTAGATGCGAACAGAGTTTTAGATCGGGCGGGTAATCCTTATATCACCAATGCTTTTGATGAAAACGGGCAAGTAGGTATGGATTGGGGCGTAACGGGCACACCCGAAACATTTATTATTGATAAAAAAGGAATTGTTCGTTATAAATGTACAGGGCAGATAACAGTTGATCGCTGGAACAAGGAAATGAAACCCTTAATGTTGGCGTTAGAAAAAGAATAGAAGTCATTTATCATCCTAGGGCAAAGCCCTAGGTGATATTTTTTTTGTGTTTTAAATCAAGATATTATCATTAAACATCATCCTTCCCCCTTGAAATCTCAAAACAAATCTATATATTAAGATATTGAACATGGTAGACTTTGGTTTATGCATATGGGATTATGCATAAACCTTTTTTTTATTCAAAATCTCAACTCCAGCCCAAAATCAATCAAAACTGATCCAATCTCCGAAATAACAATTCTTATATCATAATCAGCACACATTTAACATGTTATAATAAAAATATTTATGCCAATTCAAGTCCTTTTTATTATAAAATACATCATTCATATTATTAATCAGTTCAGCGATTGGACTGGACGTGTGACTGCTTGGTTACTGTTATTAATGGTGTTAATTATTGTATATCAAGCAAGCATGGCAAGCTTATTTTCTATTGGTTCTGTCGCATTACAAGAATTACAATGGCATTTATTTGCCTTAATATTCTTGCTAGGGAGTGCGTATACTTTGAAATATGATGAACATGTACGAGTAGATGTGTTTTATCAAAGTTCTTGGATGAATGAACGACGACGAGCGTGGGTAAATTTTTTGGGGAGTGTTTTCTTTTTACTGCCATTTTGTCTGATTATTATGACTGCATCTTGGACATTTGTTTTCGATGCGTATACTTATCAAGAAAGCTCTTCTGATCCGGGGGGACTCCCTTATCGTTTTTTACTCAAAGCAGCTATTCCCATAGGATTTCTATTATTAATGTTGCAAGGAATTGCCAATAGTTTAACCAGTTTATTGGTGATACTTGATATTAAGGAACCATAATGGAAATGTTTAGCATGGAAGTTTGGGCATTAGTCATGTTTGCCCTACTCGTAGTGACTTTATTATTAGGCTATCCTGTTGCCTTTACTTTAGGGGCTATCTCACTACTTTTTGGGGGAATTTTTCTCGATTTATCCTTTTTTAACTTATTGCCCATGCGTATTTGGGGCATAATGACCAATTTTACCCTATTGGCAGTGCCTTTATTTGTGTTTATGGGCGTTATTTTAGAAAAGTCAGGGCTTGCAGAAGACTTACTAGAAACAATGGGGTTATTATTTGGGACATTACGCGGTGGCTTAGGTATTTCTATTATTATTGTGGGTGCTATGTTAGCTGCAACAACGGGCGTCGTGGGGGCAACCGTAGTCACTATGGGTATCATCGCACTTCCAGCGTTACTCAAAAATGGTTATTCGCCCGAATTAGCCACAGGCACTATTGCGACAGCAGGCACTTTAGGACAAATCATTCCCCCCAGTATTGTGTTAATTTTATTGGCTGATATGATTGGCGTGCCTGTGGGACAGTTATTTATAGGGGCAGTTATTCCAGGGGCATTATTAATTGGATTATATCTGAGTTATATTATTTTTAAAGCGTGGATTGATCCTGATAGTGCACCCGCTTTAGCTGATGAGACACATACGTGGGATATTCATTTTATAAGACGTATTATCAAAAGTCTTGTGCCTGTCTTATTATTAATCATAGCTGTCTTGGGTAGCATCTTTTTTGGAATAGCGACTCCAACAGAATCAGGGGCTTATGGGGCAACAGGGGCAATTATATTAGCCTTATTGCATAAACGTTTAACACTGAAAAACTTGCAAGAATCCCTGCAACAAACCACGCGTTTAACCAGCATGGTTTTTTTAATTCTGATTGGTGCGACTGCTTTCGGATTAGTATTTCGTGGCATGGGAGGCGATCAACTGATACATGACATTTTTATCCAATTACCAGGTGGAAAATGGGGCTTTATTCTTATCAGTTTAATCTTGATTTTTTTACTCGGTTTTTTTTTAGATTTCCTAGAGATTTGTTTTATCGTTGTGCCCATATTAGCCCCCATAGCCGAACATTTTCAAATTAATATGCTTTGGTTTGCAATATTGATTGCGGTAAATTTACAAACGTCCTTTATTACCCCCCCATTTGGATTTTCACTCTTTTATCTTAAAGCCGTTGCCCCGCCTGATATGCGTATCGGTATTATTTATCGGGGTATCATACCTTTTGTATTTTTACAACTATTGGGATTAACACTCTTAGTGCTATTCCCACAAATTACCTTATGGTTGCCTAATCTTTTAGATACATGGGCTCATTAATCACTTAACTATAGACATTTAAAATTAGAATGGAACGTACCTTATCAATTATCAAACCTGATGCAGTCGCTAAAAATGTGATTGGCGAAATTTATGCCCGTTTTGAAAAAGGAGGCTTACGCATTGTGGCCGCTAAAATGTTGCACTTATCCCGAGAACGTGCCGAAGGATTTTATGCCGTACACAAAGAACGTCCTTTTTTCAAAGACTTAGTCGACTTTATGATTTCGGGTCCCGTTATGGTACAAGTGCTTGAAGGGGAAAATGCCATCAGTGTGCATCGAGATTTGATGGGAGCGACAGATCCTAAAAATGCTGCCCCTGGAACAATACGTGCTGATTTTGCGGATACTGTTGATGAAAACGCGGTACATGGCTCTGATGCTCCTGACACCGCCAAACTAGAAATTGCTTTTTATTTTACAGAAAGTGACCTGTGTTCCCGAACACGATAAATCAATTATCAAGTTATCAGCGATGCTGATAACTGGAAAAGCATCATGGTTAATTTGTTAGATTTAGACAGACAAGGATTGACAGCATTTTTCATGAGTTTGGGAGAAAAGCCATTTCGAGCCACTCAAATTATGAAATGGATACATCAACAAGGTATCCTTGATTTTGATACCATGACCAATTTGAGCAAATCCTTGCGACAACGCCTTAAAGAATGCGCTAATTTCTCATTACCACAAGTGCAAAAACATCAAATTTCTGTGGATGGCACACGTAAATGGTTATTACAACTTGACGCAGACAATAGCATTGAAATGGTCTTTATACCTGAAGAAGGACGGGGGACATTATGCGTATCTTCACAAGTAGGATGTGCACTAAACTGCCATTTTTGTGCCACAGGACAACAAGGATTTAATCGCAATCTCACCGTTTCTGAAATCATTGCACAAGTCTGGATTGCCAAACATCAACTGTGTTCTGAATATACTGTCAGCAATATTGTGATGATGGGCATGGGAGAACCTTTAACAAATTTTGATAATGTAGTGACTGCCATGAAGGTGATGATGGACGATTTTGCTTATGGTATCTCTTGGCGCCGTTTAACACTCAGTACAGTGGGCATTGTTCCTGCGATCAAACGTTTAAAAGAAGAATGTCCTGTCAGTATTGCAGTATCATTACATGCACCCACTGATAGCTTGAGAGATCAACTGATTCCTATTAATAAAAAATATCCTTTACAACAACTCATGCATGCCTGTCGTGCTTATACAACAGGCAAACCAAGTCGTCATATCACGTTTGAATATGTTATGCTAAAAGGCATTAATGACAGTCCTGCGGAAGCCCATACTTTAGTTAAATTATTAAAAGGAATTCCTTCTAAAATAAACCTAATTCCCTTTAATCCTTATCCACATAGCCCTTATCAATGTACAAGCATTGATAGCATCAATCGTTTTCGTAATATTTTGATGCATGCTGATCTCGTGACTGTCACCCGAAAAACACGTGGTGCAGAAATTGAGGCAGCCTGTGGACAATTGGCTGGTAAAGTATATAATCGACGAGAGAAAAGGAGAGATGATGATACACATGATACAAAAAATATTATATAACGTATCTGTCTTGTGGCTGATATTATTGCTCAGTGCCTGTGGAAAAAATATTCAACAGGAAGATTCAATGCCTCCAGAAATCACTATGGCAGATACATGGCAAGGACAGCAGGAAGCATATGTTCCCAATGAAATCGCTAAAAATAAAATGTTGCGCGGAAGGGAATATTATAAGATGGGGAAAAATAAGCTTGCTCTTGATATACTCAAAGAAACAGTAGCACAAACTCCAGAATATGCTGATGCACATCATCTATTAGCACTTGTATATAATACTATGAATACCCCTAAAGGGGCACGTTGGCATTATAAAAAAGCCCTCTCACTCAAAAACAATGATCCCATGCTTCATAATAGTTATGGACAATTTTTATGTCATCAACAAGCATGGGAAGCTGCTGATAAACATTTTCTGAGCTCTGCAGAACACGCTAAAAGTCAAAATTGGTATCCAGAAATTCCATATACCAATGCAGGGTGGTGTGCGTTTACTTATAAGAATAATATCTCTCAAGCAGAAAGTTATTTCCGTCAAGCATTGGAACATAATTCAAAATATCCAAGAGTCTTATATTTGATGGCTTGGTTACAGTATAAAGAAAAAAAATATGAGCAAGCACGCCATTACTTAGAAGGCTATGAAAGAGAGGCAAAACCATTTCCACCCACATTATTATTAAGAATTCGGATAGAGCGTGCTTTAAATAATGTTGAAATGGAACAAAAATATACGCTATATTTACGTCAAAATTTTCCACTTTCTCAAGAAGCACTCACCATTAATCAATCAACCCCTTAA
>DAOVZS010000043.1 GCA_030635005.1 Thiomargarita sp.
ACAGCAGTTGAACTGATATCTATACCAACCACGTTATCTGGTTTTAAACTAAATATACTCATGTGGCTACATTTATAAGATAAAAAAATTGACAAATATTGACATGCAAATATAATATGATTACAAATTATATACATTCATATCCTTTGCAAACAATATATATGGAGAAAAATCAATAAATAAATAAATATAATTAATTAATTAATTAATTAATTAATTATATTATTTTTTCATACATAATTATATATTAACATAACTGTAATAATAATTATTAATAATATCACAATATTTTGTTTATTTATAGATGCAAATTATGAAAATAATATCTTCTTTGTATAAGATTTTTCATGTTACTTTATTAATGGGGTTGTTATTGATCTTATTATCAATGGGAATCTGGGCAGTGATTCAATGGTATGTGATACCTCAAATCCCTTCTATAGAACGCTTAAAAACAGTGCACATGCAGGTCCCCCTTCAAATATATACTAATGATAATGTTTTTATCACAGAATATGGAGAACAGCATCGTATTCCTATACCTATAGAGCAAATCCCCGTACTTTTGCTTAAAGGAGTACTTGCCATAGAAGATAATAGATTTTATGAGCATGCGGGGGTTGATCTTAAAGGTTTATTTCGGGCACTACTCAATTTATTTAAAACGGGTGAAAAACGACAAGGAGGTAGTACGATCACGATGCAGGTGGCTCGTAATTTTTTCTTATCTCATAAAAAAACATATTCACGCAAACTTAATGAAATATTGCTTGCAGTTAAAATTGATGATGCGTTATCAAAATCTGAAATTCTTGAATTATACCTGAATAAAATATATTTTGGTCATCGTGCATATGGTGTAGGGGCAGCTGCTCAAATTTATTATGGTAGACATATCTCTGATTTAACTTTAGCAGAATATGCAATGTTAGCAGGTTTACCTAAAGGACCTTCAATCAATAATCCATTAATTAATCCAACACGGGCTTTAGAACGTAGAAATTATGTGCTCAAGCGCATGTTCATTTTAAAATATATTAGTATACAACAATATGAAATAGCAGTCACAGCTCCTATCACTGCTCAATTACATAAACTCACGTCAAAAATTAATGGTTTTTATATTGCTGATATGGCTTATTCTTTTTTACTCAAAAAATTAGGTAAGCAAGCAATATATAATGGTTACAAAGTATTTACTACGATTGATAGCCAACTTCAAAAAAAAGCAAATTCAACGTTACGTCACACCTTATTTAGCTATGATAAACGACATGGTTTTAAGGGAGCTTTCGATCATGTATCAATACCACAAGTGAGTAATGTAGAAAAATGGGCACATAAGATTTTACAAAATTATCATCAACAAGGAAACTTAGTCCCAAGCCTTGTGCTTAAAGTGAGACATAAAAGCATTATTGCTTATAATTTACAAGTAGGACGTTTTCAAATTGCTTGGCACAATATTTCTTGGGCTCGTCGTTATATTCAAGATAATAAACGAGGGCGTTCTCCCAAAAGTGCCAAAAGTGTCGTAAAACGTGGGGATATTATTATGGCTTATCCGCTTATTAAGCCTACAAAACAAAAAGAGAATATGTATATCACATCTCAGAAAGTGCCCTCTTTGTATACATCTCAAAAATTAAAATTAAAAAATGTAACATGGCGTTTGTCTCAAGTTCCTGAGGTGCAAGGGGCTTTAGTGGCGTTAAATCCAAATATTGGAGCAATTGTTGCCTTATCAGGAGGTTTTGATTTTCAGCATAGTCAGTTTAATAGAGTAACACAAGGAAATAGGCAACCGGGTTCAAGTTTTAAACCTTTTATTTTTTCAGCAGCTTTGAGTAAAGGGTTTTCTGATAAAAGCCGCATTCTTGATGCTAAAATCTCTTTTAACAGTGGTGGTAAGATATGGCGTCCTCGTAATGCAAGTCGTCGGTATTATGGATGGACTACACTCAGGACTGCATTAACCTATTCATTTAACGTGTCTGCAGTGCGTTTGCTGAATAAATTGGGAATGGCATATACAATTGATCATCTGACTCAATTTGGTTTTAAACGAAAAAATATTCCAAAAACTTTAAGTCTGGCTTTGGGAAGTGGCGAAGTCACTCACCTACAGCTAGCGGCGGGATATGCTGTTTTTGCTCATGGGGGCTTTCGGGTGAAACCTTATTCTATTGAACGCATTGAAGATATGAATGGGCACATTATTTTTTCGGCAAATCCTTTGACTATTTGTCGCCATTGTCCTAATAATATTTTGAATTCTGAAAAGGCGTTACAGTCTGATATCCTTGCTCCCTATAGTGTTTGTACACAAACACCTCATTATGCACCGCAGATCATAAAAACACGGTACGCTTATATGATCACTTCTATGCTTAAAGATGTTATTCGTATTGGAACTGCACGTCGTTCTAAATTGAAACGTGCAGATATTGCAGGAAAAACGGGCACAACTAATGATCAATATGATGCATGGTTTGCAGGGTATTCACCTGATCTTGTTACCATCAGCTGGGTTGGTTTCGATAAGCCCCGTTCTCTTGGACGTAAGGAGTATGGAGGACGTGTTGCATTACCTATGTGGGCTAATTTTATGCGTTGGGCATTGAAAGATACGCCCGTAAAGTCTTTTCCTGGGCAGAAACAATATCAAGATCTCCCTCAGAAAGATGTCACAGTCTTTCAGTCAACTGAGAGCATTTCAATAAATGATCCCCAAAACTCTACAGTGATTCCTGAACAATTGTTTTAATGATTAACACAAAAAAAACTGATAATGTTTATTGAAAGCTTACTAATAATCCTGGCGTATGTAATTGGTTCCATTTCTGGAGCAATACTTGTGAGCCGAGCAATGGGGTTACCTGATCCCCGTACACAAGGTTCTGGTAATCCAGGAACCACGAATATATTACGTTATGGGGGGAAGAAAGCCGCTTTAATTACGCTGGGTTTTGATATTTTTAAAGGGGCATTAGCTGTCCTTCTTGCAAAACTCTTAAGTATAGGTATGGTAACTTATGTCACTTTAGCGGTGTTTTTGGGACATTTATATCCCATTTTTTTTCAATTTCGAGGCGGCAAAGGTGTTGCTACTGCTTTTGGTGCCTTATTAATTCTAGCATGGCCTGTCAGTTTAGCTGTACTCATTACATGGTTAATTATGGTTGTTATATTTCGTTATTCCTCATTAGCCGCAATTACTGCAGCCCTTTTGACACCCGCTTATATGTTTTGCATGATACCGCAATATACTGTGATGGCTTTTATTATCAGTGCGATATTAATTTGGAGACATCGTTCTAATATTCATAAGCTGTTCATTGGGAAAGAGAGTAAAATTTAATATTTCTAATACTTTATTATTTAACTGATAACTAATAACTGATATGTCTGGACATAGTAAATGGGCAAACATCCAACACCGTAAAGGTGCACAGGATGCAAAACGAGGAAAATTGTTTACTAAACTCATTCGTGAAATTACTATCGCAGCACGTCTTGGTGGTGCTGATCCTGCGGCAAATCCACGTTTACGTGCTGCTATTGATAAAGCCTTAAGTGGCAATATGACGAGAGATACGATAGAACGTGCTGTTAAACGTGGTTCTGGTGCTACTGAAGGGGATACTTTTGAAGTACGTTATGAAGGTTATGGTCCTGGTGGGGTTGCAGTATTGGTTGATTGTATGACGGATAATCGAAATAGAACCGTTGCCGAAGTACGACATGCGTTTAGTAAACATGGCGGTAATTTAGGCACCGAAGGATCTGTAAGCTATTTATTTGAAAAAGTAGGCATTTTGAGTTTTCCCTCAGGTAGTGATGAAGAACATATTATGGATATTGCTTTGGAAGCAGGTGCTCAAGATGTATTGCATAATGATGATGATTCTATTGATGTATTAACAACAGTTGATATGTTTTATCCTATCCAAGAGGCGATGCAAAAAGCAAAATTGAAGCCTATAGAATCTGAAGTAAGCATGCGTGCTTCAATAAATACTGTTCTTGATTTAGATACTGCTCAAAAAATGTTACGTTTATTAGAGAGGCTAGAAGATTTAGATGATGTACAACAAGTTTATTCTAATGCAGATATTAGTGATGATATCATGGAGAATTTAGGGTAAGTGACTGAAATTACACGTATTTTAGGCATAGATCCAGGTTCTCGGATTACGGGATTTGGCATTATTGAATGCCAACGACAACACTCCATATATATTACGAGTGGATGCATACGCATGCAACATAAGGAGTTCCCTTTACGTTTACAAGAAATTTATGCGGGCATTACTGAAATTGTGACACAATATCATCCTACAGAGCTCGCTATTGAACAAGTCTTTATGTCTCGTAATGTGGCTTCTGCTTTAAAATTAGGTCATGCACGGGGCGTTGCTATTGTGAGTTGTGTACAACATCATTTATCTGTATATGAATATGCACCCACTGCTATCAAGTTAGCTGTTGTGGGTAAAGGTCATGCTAAAAAAATACAAGTACAACATATGGTTAAAGTTCTTTTATCTCTTGCCAATGTGCCACAAGAAGATGCAGCTGATGCTTTAGCAGCTGCTTTGTGTCATGCACATCAGGGTAGTTATCAAGCATGAATATACTGAATCATTCATCATCTGATAATCTTGATATAGCACGAATAATTATTTTAGAACATTGTCAAGCGTATTCTGTACGGATTTATTTATTTGGATCATATGCGCGTGGAAATGCACGTTCTACTTCCGATATAGATATCGGTATTTTACCCAAAGATCCTTTACCCATAGGACTTTTATCTGAGATACGTGAAGCTTTTTTTGAAAGTATCATTCCCGTTAATATAGATTTAGTAGATTTATCACAGATAGATGAACAGTTTAAACAAGAGATTTTACAGGATGCGATTGAATGGAACGGTTAACACAACGACTTCAAGTGGCTAAAAAAGCTTTAAACACTTTGAAAGAATTAGAAAAAGTGCCCGTTTCTGCAATACAACGTGATGCAACCATTCAACGATTTGAGTATTCTTTTGAGGCAATATGGAAAGCTGCAAAGCAATATTTAATAGACATTGAAGGTTTGGAATCTGGCTCGCCTAAAGGAGTCATCCGTGCCTGTTTTCAAGTGGGCATACTTACAAAAGAACAAACACAGCAAGCACTGTCAATGACAGATGCACGTAATTTGACTTCTCATACTTACAATGAATCCTTAGCAGATAATATTTTTTCCAAAATTGCAGATTATTATTGCTTGATGTCAGAATGGTTACAGATGTTAGAAAAAAATACCCATTAAGGTGATTTTTTGAACAAAATTTTGAAACAATTATGGTTATCATTACTCAATAGTGCCCGAGATCTGACCCCAATCATTGTGGTGATTGCTTTTTTCCAACTCATCATATTACAACAGCCTATTCCGCATTTAGGTACTTTATTATGGGGCATCTTTTTAGTCATGCTGGGCTTAAGTTTATTTGTATATGGATTGGAAATTGCATTGTTTCCCTTAGGGGAAAATATGGCATATGCTTTTGCTGAAAAAGCGAATATTTGGTGGCTGTTAATTTTTGCTTTTGCATTGGGATTTGGGACAACAGTGGCAGAACCTGCGCTCATTGCTGTAGCTGATGAAGCAGCTAAAGTAGCAGCAGTGGGCGGTATTATTGCAGACAATCAAGAATCTAAACATGTTTATGCGAGTGGCTTACGATTAACAGTCGCATTATCAGTGGGATTGGCGATTCTTATCGGTGTAATGCGGATTATCAAAGGATGGCCTTTACACTATTTAATTATTGGGGGTTATCTTGGAGTGGTCATAATGACAGCGTTCGCACCAGACTGGATTATTGGTATTGCGTATGATTCTGGTGGTGTGACCACATCAACCATTACAGTCCCTCTAGTCACCGCTCTCGGAGTTGGATTGGCGTCTAGTATTAAAGGACGTAATCCCATGATTGATGGTTTTGGCTTAATTGCCTTAGCCTCACTCATGCCAATAATTTTCGTGATGGTTTACGGCATATTTGTACAATAAATCATGAGCAGCTTTTTGAGCATTCTTTTAGAAACTATTAGAGATATCTTCCCCATTGTGGCGATTATCTTTGGTTTCCAATTTTTTATCATACGTCGTCCTATTCCACGTTTTAAAAATGTTTTATTGGGATTATGTTGTGTCATTTTAGGATTAGCACTTTTTCTCTTAGGCTTAAAACAAGCCTTATTTCCATTAGGAGAGATTATGGCACAACAATTAATTGCACTGGCTTTAAGTTCTAAGGAAATAGGTGTGGTATTACAGTGGACGGACTATAAATGGGTTTATCTCTTTGGTGCTGCTATTGGTTTTGCAACCACACTTGCTGAACCTTCACTTATTGCTGTTGCCATTAAAGCAAACCAGGTATCAGGTGGCACAATTACGATTTGGGCGTTACGAATAAGCGTGGCGATTGGAGTTGCGATTGGCATTGCTTTAGGGACGTTTCGCATTGTCACAGGAACGCCATTACATTATTACATTATTACAGGCTATGTCATTGTTATTATACAAACTTTTTATGCCCCCCGTATGATTATCCCTTTAGCTTATGATTCTGGTGGAGTGACCACATCCACAGTGACTGTTCCCTTAGTTGCGGCACTTGGATTAGGCTTGGCAGGCAGTATTCCAGGGCGTACACCCTTAATAGATGGTTTTGGTTTAATTGCCTTTGCCAGTCTGTTTCCTATTATGAGTGTCATGGCTTACGCTCAATTCAATCATTGGTTACACAAGAGGACATAACACGGTGCATTTTAAATTAATTATTGCTTTTGTGGCAGAGAATAAAACTGATCAAGTGCTTGACGCTGCCCGTCAAGCAGGTGCAACAGGGGCTACTGTGATTAATCACGCACGCGGTGAAGGATTAGAAGTCCCTAAAACATTTTTTGGCTTAAATTTAGAAACACAACGGGATGTCCTATTATTATTAGTAGAAGAACATTTATCTCGGGAAATTTTAGAAAAAATTGCTAAAGTAGCCAATTTTGAGGAGAAAAATGGAGCAGGGATTGCCCTTCAAATTGATGTAGAAGATGCTGTGGGGATTTCCCATCAAGTGAGAAAATTAACAGCGATGGTGGAGGGAAAAATATGATTCAAATTAAACTGGTACGAGTTCGGGATGTCATGAAAACGGAATTTGACCGAATAGATGGCATTATGACCGTTGCAGATGCGTTGCGTAATATGAAACACAAAGAAGTCAGAGCTTTACTCGTTAATAAACGGAATGCTGATGATGAATTTGGAATTGTATTTTTATCAGATATTGCCCGCCATGTACTGGCTAAAGATCGTTCTCCAGAACGGGTTAATATTTATGAAATTATGACAAAACCCGCCTTAAGTGTCGCACCACAAATGGATATTCGATACTGTGCTCGTTTACTGGGTCGTTTTAATGTCTATCGTGCCATAGTGGTAGAAAATGAAGAAGTGATTGGTATTGTTGGTTTTACAGATATCGTATTACAGGGATTGAGTTATTTACATGAATGAATGGGTAGAATGACGGTAAATGTCGTTTTATTAGGCAGGCTTTCAACAGAAATCTCACCTTCATGTTTATTAATAATTTTTTTAACAATATCTAAGCCTAATCCAGTACCTTGCCCCGCACGTTTCGTTGTGAAAAAAGGGGCAAATATTTTGTCCTTAATCTCTTCAGCAATACCTTCTCCATTATCGGTGAATGTGATAAGTACGTTATGCTCTTGTTGAAATACTTTAATGAGTAAAATCCCTTTATAATGCATCGCTTGCAAAGCATTAGAAATCAAATTCATCCAAACTTGATTTAACTCATCTGCATAACACAAAATGGGGGGTACAGGGGCATATTGTGTTATCACTTTAATATTAGATTTAAGTTGATTTTGATATAATGTTAAAACAATTTCAATATTTTCTGCTATATTAGTTTCGATTTTTTCTCCTAATGCATCATGACGGTAAAAATTTTTCAGTGCAAAAACGACTTTAGAAGCACGCTGGATAGCAATATCAATGGTGTGTGAACTGACTTGTAAATTTGAGAGTCTATACACAATATCTAACATACAATCACAATTAATATTATATAATAAAGGTAAAAACGATTCAAAATTATCATAAATACCCATATCTACTAAAGTATCTGCAATGATATCAGCATCTGCAATTTTATTTTTGTTTAAGTATTGAATTACATTACGTTTTAATCTTCGTTTTTCCTTAGTAGATAATACTTTTTTGGGTGCGAATGCTTTTTGCAATAACAGTAAAAAAAACTGTTGCTGTTCTTCAGATAAAGAATGGAAAAATTGAGGTAACTCTAAAAGAGTTTTGTTTAAAAAGCTATGAATATTAGTCATCGCAGAATGAATGGCGCCTAAAGGCGTATTCAGTTCATGTGCTACCCCAGCGACTAATTTTCCTAAAGCTGCATTTTTTTCTGTTTGAATCAGTTCTTGTTGCGTCGTTTTAAGAGCGTCTAAAGTTTCTTGTAATGTAACATTTTGTACCAGTAATTGTTGTTGTAAAGAATGTACTTTTAAATGGTTTTTTGTCCGTGCAATCACTTCTTCAGCTTGATAAGGTTTTGTAATATAATCTACCCCCCCTAAAGAAAATCCTTTCACTTTGTCACAGACCTTATTCAAACCCGTGATAAAAATAATGGGAATTTTCCGTGTTTTTTCATTTGATTTTAATATTTGACACATCTCATAGCCATCCATATCGGGCATTTGAATATCTAAAAAAATTAAATCTGGCACTGTAGAAAGAATGTCTTGTAAAGCCACTCTGCCATTCTTAGCAGAATGAATGTGATATCCCTGTTGACTCAGTATTTTTGCTAAAATTACTAATTGCGTAGGTGAATCATCTACCAGCAGAATATGAGCGTTTGAATGTTCCATGTATGTACTGAAAGTAAACCACCTGTATCAAGGTGGTTATGTAAGTTTATTGTTGTAAAGCCCGACTATAAGCATCATTTGAAATAGCATTCCAAGCAGCATTTTTTGTTTGAAATTGTTTATATGCGTGATAGATCTTTTTAAACGAAGGATTGTCTACCGCATTTTCATCCAAAGTTTCAATGGTGAAACGTTTTAATGCTTTCAAGACATCAGGCGGGAATTCTAATACTTTTACATGATATTTTTCTTTAAGTTCTTGTAATGCTTCAATATTCAAAGCTTCAAACGTATGTTGTATTTGTTGATTGAGAGAATGTGTGGCTATTTCAACAATTTTTTGCAGATCTTCTGGTAATTCAGCCCAAGCGTGACTATTTACAATACATTCTAATGTTGTACCGGGTTCATGCCAACCGGGATAATAATAATATTTAGCAGCTCTTTGTAATCCTAAACGCTTATCATGAAAAGGACCTGCCCACTCCGTCGCATCAATAGTGCCCCGTTCTAACGCAGTATACACTTCTCCCCCTGCTAATAATATCGGTGTGCCCCCGGCTTTTGCTAATACTTTAGCACCCAGTCCCGGAATACGCATTTTCAATCCCTTTAAATCTGCGACGGTGTCAATTCTTTTATTAAACCATCCGCCCATTTGCACGCCAGAATTTCCCGCAGGAAAGGGAATAAGATGAAAGGGTTTATAAAGATCGCGCCACAATTCTAATCCGCCGCCATTATACAGCCACGCATTCATCCCTTTAGCCGTCATCCCAAAAGGGACAGCACTCATAAATTGAGCAGCAGGTACTTTTCCAGCCCAATAATATGCAGCACCATGTCCCATTTGTACCACACCTTGAGACACTGCATCAAAAGTTTGTAAAGACGGTATTAATTCTCCTCCTGCAAATACTTTTATTTTAAGACGTTCCCCACTCATTATTTCAATATTTTTGGCAAACTCCTCTACTCCCGTCTGAAAAATAGGAAAATTTGGAGGCCATGTTGTCACCATTTTCCAATGGAATGTTTTTGTAGGAAGTGGGGTATTTGAAATGTCCTGTGTTTGAGGATGTTGCGTATAGCCAATAAAAAATGCCAGAAGGGATAAGAGTAAACAAATAATGATGCTTGTTTTTGTCATAAATAATCCTACTTTTAGTCTGGGAACTACTCCCCAGACTGATGGTGTATGCTTAATCCTCGCCCATAAAAAAACCAAATAAGTGTAATAAGCTTAAAAATAAGTTATAAATAGTCACATATAAGGTTACTGTGGCCATAATATAATTGGTTTCACGACCATGTACCATATCACTGGTTTGATATAGAATTAATCCCGCCATTAACAATACAAACATCGCAGAGACTGCTAAAGATAAACCCGGTAGATTAAACACCACCGCACCTATACCCGCTAAAAAAGCAATTAAAATACCTGCAAATAAAAATCCACCAATAAAACTAAAGTCCTTGCGACTGGCTAAAGCATAACCTGATAACCCTAAAAATATGGTTGCTGTTGATCCAAAAGCCATCATTACCAACTCTGCACCATTACTAAAGATCGTCAAATAGGCACTGATAATGGGTCCCAAAGTTAATCCCATAAAACCAGTAAGGGCAAACACTGCGGCAATTCCCCATACACTATTTTGTAGATATGATGTCAAAAATAAGAGCCCAAAATATCCCCCGATAACGATCATCCAATGCATGGGTTGCATGTTACTCATCATGGCCACACCTGCCATAATAGCAGAAAAAAACAAGGTCATTGATAATAATATATACGTATTACGTATTAAGGCATTAATCTCACTGGTTGAACGTTCAACTGGAACATCTGGACTTAAAAATGTAATGCTGTCAGCTCCCGAACGCTGATCAACCGCATTATTTTTAGTCTCATTTTTTTTAAATAAACTCATCACGCTACTCCATAAAGAAAACGTTGTATAATGAACTGATCATTTTACAACAATACACAAATAATTGCTAGACTTTTTTGATTAATTATTATTATGTCTCTCATCAATTTAGACAATATTAGTATTGCCTTCGGGCATGTGACACTTTTAGATAAAATAGCATTACGTATACACAAGAATGAACGTATTTGTTTAATCGGACGTAATGGAGAAGGTAAATCAACCTTAATAAAAATTCTAAATAAGGAAATCAGCCCTGATCAGGGTAAAATAGAATATCAATCAGGTTGCACACTGGCGAGATTAGCACAAGAACCCGAATTTCAAGATAATGACACCGTCTTTCAAGCGGTTTCCAAAAGTTTAGGGGCAGTCGGGACTTTGCTTGAAGAATATCATGAACTGATGCAACGTATGGATCATCACTTAATGGCAGAAATGGAAAAGCTACAACAGCGCCTTGAGGCAGCCGATGCTTGGACATTAGAGCAACAAGTGAATACCGTATTATCAAAATTAAACTTACCACCCGAGCAATTGCTGGGTGATATGTCAGGTGGTTGGCGACGACGTGTTGCATTAGCACAAGTATTAGTCACAGAACCCGATGTTTTATTATTAGATGAACCGACCAATCATTTAGATATTGAGGCGATAAACTGGCTAGAAGAGATGTTATTAGATTTTAAAGGGTGTCTATTATTTGTCAGCCATGATCGTCGTTTTATGCAACGTATTGCCACCCGTATTATTGAACTCGATCGGGGGACTTTAACCAGTTACCCGAGTGATTATGCGACATACTTGAGTCAAAAAGCTGCTAATTTAGCGACTGAAGCGACACATGCAGCCAAATTTGATAAGCATTTAGCACAAGAAGAAGTGTGGATACGTCAAGGCATTAAAGCACGTCGTACGCGTAATGAGGGACGTGTTCGGTCCTTAAAAAAATTACGTGAAGAACGGGCACAACGTCGCGAAAAAATCGGTAAAATACGTTTAAACATTGACAAAAGCACTTTGTCAGGACGTATCGTGATTGAAGCCAATAAGATCAGTAAAGACTACCAAAATACATCGATCATACGTGATTTTTCCACCGTCATCATGCGCGGTGATCGCATTGGTTTAATAGGTCCTAACGGTGCAGGTAAAACGACCTTATTGAAACTACTGCTTGATGAACTGACACCTGATAGTGGGACTGTCAAACATGGCACAAAACTCAATATTAGTTATTTTGATCAACTACGTGCTCAACTTAATCCTGAAGAAACAGTTGTGGATACCGTGGCACAAGGACGCGACACTATTACGATTAATGGACAAGAAAAACATATCATGTCCTATTTGCGTGATTTTCTATTTGCACCAGAACGGGCGCGTTCTCCTGTAAAATCCCTTTCAGGTGGAGAACGTAATCGCTTACTTTTAGCAAGGTTATTTACGCAACCAGCGAATATGTTGGTATTAGATGAACCTACCAATGATTTAGATGTTGAATCCTTAGAATTACTAGAGGATTTTTTATCACAATATCCAGGGACCTTATTATTGGTGAGTCATGATCGTAATTTTTTAGACAATGTGGTCACCTCAACTTTTGTTTTTGAAGGCAAAGGGCAGGTCACAGAATATGTGGGAGGTTACCAAGACTGGATCAGACAACGTTCCATATTATCGACTACTCCGAAAAAAGAGACGTTCTCCCCTTCTCGTCCCTCAAAAGATAACACGCGTAAATTAAATTATAACGAACAACGTGAATTAGCCCAATTACCCGAAAAACTTGAAATTTTAGAAAATGAAGTGGTACAATTACAAGCATTAATGAGTACTCCAGAATTTTATCAAGGAGAACGTGATCAAATTAATCAAACTTTAGCACGTCTTAAAACACTTGAAGCACAATTACAAGGAGCGTATAAACGCTGGGAAGCTTTAGAAGCGATGTAATGTTATTCAGTGAACCCAACAATTTCAGATGAAAAATACTCCTATTACAGACCGAAAAATTAAAATAGCTTTAATTGGATGTGGTCGCATTTCTAATAAACATTTTGAAGCGATTTCACAACATGCTACAGATTTGAAACTGGTGAGCATTTGTGATACTGATTCTCAAATATTAGCAGAAACAGTAAAAAAAACGGGTGTTCAAGGGTTTCATACCCTTGAAGACTTGTTATCTAAGACAGACGCAGACGTTATCATTTTGTGTACTCCAAGTGGATTACATGCAAAACAAACCATACGTTGTGCAGAAGCGGGTTATCATGTCATGACTGAAAAACCCATGGCAACTCGTTGGCAAGATGGGGTACGTATGGTACAAGCCTGTGATGATGCGGGCGTACGCTTATTTGTGGTCAAACAAAATCGGCGTAATACGACCTTACAAATGCTAAAACGTGCTATTGACAAAAGACGTTTTGGTCGAATTTATATGGTCAATATCAATGTTTTTTGGACACGTCCCCAATCATATTATGATAGTGCAACATGGCGCGGTACTTGGGAATTTGATGGGGGGGCGTTGATGAATCAAGCCAGTCACTATATTGATCTTTTAGATTGGTTAATAGGTCCTGTTCAAAGTATTCAAGCCATGACAGGCACCTTAGAACGCCATATTGAAGTTGAAGATACTGCTGTTATGAACATTCATTGGCGTTCTGGAACATTAGGTAGTATGAACGTCACCATGCTCACCTATCCTCAAAATCTTGAAGGCTCAATCACGATTATTGGCGAAACAGGCACTGTTCGAGTGGGGGGAGTGGCTGTCAATGAGATTCAAAAATGGGAATTTTCTGAAGTAGAAGAGGATGATAAAAAAATTCAGGAAGCCAGTTATAAAACCACATCAGTATATGGATTTGGACATCCCCTATACTATCAAAATGTGATTGAAACGCTACGTGGCACTGCGGAAGCCGAAACTGATGGACGAGAAGGATTGCGCTCATTAGAATTAATCATTGCAGCGTACTTATCAGCACGTGATGGGCGTACCGTTCCTTTACCTTTAGAGTATTAAAATGTATGAATGGATTTATCCATGACACAGCCATTATTGATGGGGGGGCTCGCATCGGTACAGATACGCGTATTTGGCATTGGGTACATATTTGTGCTGGAGCAGTCATTGGTAATGCGTGTAGTATAGGACAAAACGTTTTTATTGGTAATAAAGTAGTGATTGGTCACAATGTTAAAATTCAAAATAATGTGTCTGTATATGATAATGTTATTTTAGAAGATGACGTTTTTTGTGGTCCCAGTATGGTTTTTACCAACGTCTATAATCCACGTTCTGCTATTTCACGAAAAGATGATTATAGAGATACTTTAATCAAACGTGGTGCAACATTAGGAGCAAACTGTACGATTATTTGTGGTCATATTATTGGTCAATACGCTTTTATAGGGGCGGGTAGCGTTATCAATTGTAATGTTCCTGATTTTGCATTAATGGTAGGGGTACCCGCACGTCATATTGGTTGGATGAGTCAATATGGAGAACGTTTAGCCTTACCTTTGACAGGTTTTGGGGAAAGCATTTGTCCTCATACAGGCACGCATTATCAACTTAAAAATGGACTTTGTTATCTGAAAAGTTAATTAATACCTTTTATATATAACGGGATGGAATATGCCAAAGAAAACAGGAATA
>DAOVZS010000161.1 GCA_030635005.1 Thiomargarita sp.
GGATATGTTGTGCCACCCAAATAAATAACGGTGCATCAATATGAAAAGCTTTATCAGCAAATGGAATTAAACAAAGAATAGGGATTATAATGACAACTATAATCGACAACGTACTTTCATATTTATGATAAAATGATGTAATTGGAAACATTATATATATATATTTAGTTTATGAGTCATCCAGTGAAAAAAAGTGAATAAGATTATCATCATAATCTCATAATTGGCAATTATTTTAAAGAAATCCTATAAAATTCATGAATAAACCCTCAAACACATCCCGTGTTCACACATTAAATGTGTATTTAATTTTTACGATATCAGGGCTATCCGCACTCATTTATCAAATCATTTGGGCACGTTGGTTGGGACTTGTCTTTGGTAATACAGCAACATCAGTGTCTATTGTCTTAGCAAGCTTTATGTTAGGCTTAGCTTTAGGAAGTTATCTTGTAGGACGACGATTGCATAAAATCGAGAATCCTATGTTGATGTATGCATATTTAGAGTTAGGTATTGGGCTATTTGCAGTGTGTTTTCCCTGGTTTTCAATGTTTACAGATGGGATATTCACTTCAATAGTCAATGCAGAAACACCGCTCGCTTGGAGTATCGCGGTTAGAGGCATACTTGCTTTTATATTATTAGCAATACCCACAACACTTATGGGCGCCACTCTACCCTTATTAACTGATTTTTTCAGACGTGATCCACGACATACTAACACTTGGAAAGTGGGTTTATTATATGCTGCTAACACATTTGGAGCAGCTGTGGGGATTATGGTGGCCAGTTTTATCTTAATTGAGTTAATTGGTGTCCGTTCAACGACCTTATTTGCCGCTGCCCTTAATTTCTTTGTGGCTTATATTGCACTCAAATATGCCCATTCTACAGTGTTACAACCAGCTGGTTCAGTCTCTGAACAAAAATTACCCTTAGATAAAATGGGAAAACTGGCTTTGGTTGTCCTTGCAGCTAGCGGTGCTATCGCCTTAGCCAGTGAAGTGTTATGGACTCGTGCTTTAGAAATTTTAATTGGTAACTCAACGTATGCTTTTGCGATGATTGTAGTCGTCTATTTACTGGGAATCGCAACGGGTAGTTGGGCAATGTCATTGATTGTTAATCGTTTGAAATCTTTATCATTATGGTTAGCAGGAATTCAATTAGGTATGGGCATTTGGACAATTCTCGCGATAGTCCTTTTTTCTGTTGTGAGTCCAATGATTTCTCAACATACTAATATGATCCATTCGATTGGAGAAATATTTTTATATCACTTGCAAGCTGTATTTCTCTTATTCCCATCGGCATTTTTATCAGGTGCTAATTTGCCATTATCCACAAGAATAATTGCACCACATACTGAAGATGCGGATGGTGTCCTCATTGCACAGGCATACGCTTGGAATACCATAGGCGCTGTATTTGGAGCATTAATTGCGGGATTTGGTATTGCCGCTTTTTTAGATTATTTTCAGGCAATTTATTTATTAGGTGTTTTTTATGGTGTAACAGCATTGATGGTTGTGTTTGTTTCAATAGGAAAAAACGTTCAAAGACAATACGCTATGGTGGTTATGGGTATTTTATCTTGTGCTGTCATTGGCCTAAGCGTGATTCAAACTACTGAGAACAACCGTTTTGTAGAACGTGTAAAACAATATCATCCAGGTTATGACGTGCTGTACCATAAACCAGGATTACAAGGGGTCACCACTGTATTACAACCCCCTAATATGCCTAGATATGTTCGATTATTGGTTAATGGGGCTGGCATGACTAATAAAGCCACTGATACTAAAATGATGGCTCATTTACCTATGTTAGTGCATCCTAATCCGGAAAACACTTTGGTCATTTGTTTTGGTATGGGAACCACTTATAGATCTGCGATGTCTTATGGACAAAAAGTGACTGTGGTGGAATTAGTTAATGAGGTTTTGGGTGCATTTGATCATTTTTATAGTGATGCACAACGTATACGTGATTACCCCAATGGACAGATGATTAATAATGATGGTCGTAATTTTTTAAAACTGACAGAAGAGCGTTTTGATGTCATTACGATTGATCCCCCGCCTCCTATTGATTCGGCGGGGGTAAATCATCTTTATTCAAAAGATTTTATTGAATTAGCACGTTCCCGTCTAAAAAAAGGGGGCATTATGGCACATTGGATTCCTTTTCCAAAACAAGGAGGCGGTGTGCATGATTGGACGACATTCAATATGTTGTTAGGCAGTTTTGCAACTGTTTATCCTCATACACTCATGATACCGGGTTGGAATAAGGTAGGTATGCACGTATTAGGATCTATGGAGCCTTTGGAAGTGTCTGATACCCGTCTTCGGAAATCTTTCATGACAAAAGGTATTGCACAAGATATTACAGAATGGGATCTCGTACCCTTAAGTTATTTTCAACAATTTATGCCCATAGACTCTGAACTATGGAAAGGATTTCCGTTTGTGACTGATGATCGTCCTCTTCTCGAATTTAATATGCTTAGATATTGGAAAACAGATACTCAAATTATGCTGAGACCCGTTTTCTGGTAACACTCTTAAAATTACCTTGTCTGGTTTGTTAGCCAGACAGGTCAATTCTAAATCAATTTTTTATAAATTCAATGAATAAACCATTAAACACTTCCCGTGTTCAAACATTAAATGTCTATTTAATTTTCACGCTATCGGGTGTGGCAGCACTTATTTATCAAATTATTTGGGCCCGTTGGTTGGGGCTTGTATTTGGCAATACTGCAACCTCTATCTCTATCGTCTTGGCAAGCTTTATGTTGGGCTTAGCTTTAGGAAGCTATATTGTAGGTAAACGATTACATAAAATTGATAATCCTATGTTGATGTATGCCTATTTAGAATTAGGTATTGGGATATTTGCATTATGTTTTCCTTGGTTTGCAATGCTGACTGATTGGATATTTAGTGCGATAGTCAATACAGAAACACCCCTTGCTTGGAGTCTCACAGTAAGAGCCATACTTTCCTTTATTTTATTAGCTATACCCACGACACTCATGGGTGCAACGCTACCTTTATTAACCGATTTTTTCAGACGCGATCCACGTCATACTAATAGTTGGAAAGTGGGGGTATTATATGCAGCTAATACCTTTGGGGCAGCTTTGGGAATTATGATGGCCAGTTTTATATTGATTGAGTTAATTGGAGTGCGTTCTACCACTTTATTTGCTGCGGCACTCAATTTCTTGGTAGCGTATATTGGTCTTAAATATGCCCATTCTACAGTGTTGCAACCTGTCGACTCAATATCAACCACTCAAAATTTGTCATTGGATAAGATGGGCAAACTGGCTTTGTTTGTTCTTGCTGCTAGCGGTGCTATCGCTCTCGCAAGCGAGGTATTATGGACTCGTGCCCTAGAAATTCTCATTGGGAATTCAACTTATGCTTTTGCAATGATTGTGGTGGTCTATTTGTTGGGGATAGCTGCGGGTAGTTGGGCAATGTCATTGATTGTGAATCGTTTGAAATCCTTGTCATTATGGTTAGCAGGACTTCAACTAGGAATGGGTATTTGGACAATTATTGCGATTATCCTATTTTCAATGGTGGGTAAAACGCTTGCTCAAGATGCGAATACCCCTCGTTTCATAGGTGAGATTTTTTGGTATCAGTTACAAGCTGTTTTTCTCTTGTTTCCGATCGCTTTTTTATCAGGTGCTAATTTTCCATTAGCTACAAGAATGATTGCACCACGTTCAGAAGATGCTAATGGGGTACTTATTGCTCGTGCTTACGCTTGGAATACCATAGGTGCTGTGTTTGGATCATTGATTGCCGGTTTTGGCATTGCTGCCTTTTTAGATTATTTCCAAGCTATTTATTTATTAGGTGTTTTTTATGGTTTAACAGCCTTAATAGTTGTTTTTGTTTCAATAGGAAAAAACTTTCAAAAACAATATGCTATGGTAGTGATGGGAATCATGTCTTGTGCTGTTATAGGCTTTACGGTGATTCAAACGACTGAGAAAAATCGTTTTACAGAACATTTAAAGCCTTATCATGGTGGATTTGAAGTCGTGTACCATAAACCAGGATTGCAAGGAGTGACTACTGTTTTACAACACCCCGATAATCCTTATCATGCACGTTTGCTTGTGAATGCAGCGGGTATGACTATTAAAGTGACAGATACTAAGATGATGGCACATTTACCCATGTTGCTTCATCCGAATCCTGAAAATACCTTGGTAATTTGCTTTGGTATGGGGACCACTTATCGTTCTGCAGTGTCTCATGGTAATCGAGTCACCGTTGTAGAATTAGTCAAGGAGGTTTTTGATACATTTGATTATTTTTATACAGATGCACAATATGTACGTAATTATCCCAAAGGACAAATGATCAATAATGATGGTCGTAATTTTCTGAAACTAACAAATGAGCGTTTTGATGTGATTACGATTGATCCCCCTCCTCCTATTGATGCCGCTGGGGTAAATCATCTTTATTCAAAAGATTTTATTGAATTAGCACGTTCACGTCTGAAAAAAGGGGGAATTATGGCCCACTGGATTCCATATCCTACTTCAAGAAGTGGTGTACATGATTGGACAATCTTTAATATGTTGTTAGGCAGTTTTGCGACCGTTTATCCTCATACGTTGATGATTTCAGGATGGAAGAATGCAGGTATGCATCTTATAGGTTCTATGGAACCTATAAAAATTTCAGATACACGTATTCAACAAGCTTTTTTGACGAATACAGTTGCAAAGGATATTACAGAATGGGATAGAGTACCCTTAAGTTATTTTCATAAACTGATACCCATAGACTCTGCTTTGTGGAAGCGTTTTCCTTTTGTGACAGATGATCATCCTCTTCTTGAATTCAATATGATTAGATATTGGAAAGCAGGGACTAAACTCATGCGCCAACCTGTTTTTTGGTAAATCAAGAATGATTATTGGTGTGTTAAGTTTACGACTTGCACGCCAACATTCTTGTGTAACATTCTCTTGAACAATATGACGAATTTAAATAAA
>DAOVZS010000047.1 GCA_030635005.1 Thiomargarita sp.
ATTATGAGCATCCCTTTACTCGTTTGGATTACGATGGCTACTGGTGATGTCAGCATTCCTATATTATTGATTGCAGGCGTGATGATATGGAAAACAATAGTGTATGCTCATATCTTACGTCATGCGTTAGAAGTCCCATTTTTTATGGGATTTATCTTAATCATTATTATCTCTTTTTTAACATTAATGGCTTTAGATCAAGTCATCCCGATTATAAAGTAATATGCACATACATATTTTAGGCATTTGTGGCACTTTCATGGCAGGTATTGCCGTGCTGGCAAAACAACAAGGACATACAGTCACTGGATCGGATAAAGAAACGTATCCGCCGATGAGTACACAATTAGAATCTTTAGGTATTACGTTATTTTCTGGTTATTCAGCAAATAATTTAAAACCAAAACCCGATTGTGTCATTATTGGTAATGTATTATCACGGGGTAATCCAGAAGTGGAGGCGGTGTTTAATTTAAACCTGTCTTACATTTCAGGGCCTCAATGGTTAGCAGAACATGTTTTAGCGAAACGTTGGGTATTGGCTGTTGCAGGTACACATGGAAAAACAACGACAGCAAGTTTACTGGCTTGGATTTTAGAATCTGCTGGATTATCACCTGGTTTTTTAATTGGGGGCGTTCCCGAAAATTTTGGCATCTCAGCACGTTTAGGCAATCGTCCCTTTTTTGTAGTAGAAGCGGATGAATATGACACCGCTTTTTTTGATAAACGCTCTAAATTTGTACATTATCATCCCCGTACCTTAGTCTTAAATAATTTGGAATTTGATCATGCAGATATTTTTCCCGATTTAGCAGCGATTCAACGACAATTTCATCATTTAATACGCACCGTTCCGGGTAATGGGTTGATTGTGTATAAAAACAAAGTACTGGCTATCAATGCACTGTTACAACAAGGCTGTTGGACGCCCTTAGAAACATTAGGAGAGGGAGATTGGGATGCCAAGCCTTTATGTCAAGACTATAGTCAGTTTGACGTGTTTTATAAAAATGAACAGGTGGGTACAGTCAAATGGAATTTAATTGGACAATATAATGTTCAAAATGCCCTAGCGGCTATCGCCAGTGCCCATCATGCGGGAGTTTCTTTTATACAAATATGCGAATCCTTAGAAACCTTTCGAAGTGTCAAACGCCGTTTAGAATTACGAGGAGTAGTGAAAGGGATTCGTGTTTATGATGATTTTGCACATCATCCTACCGCCATTGCAGTAACCATTGAAGCCCTACGACAACGGGTAGGAAAAGAAAGAATTATTGCGGTACTTGAACCTCGTTCTAATACGATGCGTATGGGTATTCATAAAAATGAACTCATGTCTTCGTTACAAAAAGCAGATATCATTGTATTATCCCAATCTATGAATCTAAATTGGTCCCTCCATCAACAGGTTAAATCCTTAGACAATGCACACGTTTTCAATCGCACTACTGCGATGATTGAATATTTATTAAGCATTGCACAGAGCGGTGATCATATTTTAGTCATGAGTAATGGCAGCTTTGACAATATTCATGCGCGTTTATTAGAAGCATTATGACGGGAATTACCTTAGCCATCACAGGTGCTTCAGGTTCAGCGTATGGACTACGCTTATTAGAACAATTGATTATGGCACAACACACCGTATCTGTGTTGATATCAACACCCGCACGGATGGTGATCAATATGGAAACGGACTTAACATTGCCCGTTGACATTTCGGCAATACAAGACCTATTAATCAAACGTTATCACGCTGCTCCCAAGCAATTACATGTTTTTGGTCCTGAAGAATGGACAGCCCCTATTGCCAGTGGGAGTGCTGTCTCAAAAGCCATGGTCATTTGTCCTTGCAGCAGTGGCACATTGGCGAGGATAGCGCATGGATTAAGTCGTAATTTGATTGAAAGAGCAGCCGATGTCATTTTAAAAGAACAACGTCAATTGATTATCGTGCATAGAGAAACCCCTTTATCAGTGATTCATCTGGAAAATTTATTACGTTTAGCCAAAATGGGTGCTTTAATATTACCTGCCAATCCAGGTTTTTATCATCAACCCCGCCAGTTGAGTGAGATAGTAGATTTTATTGTCGCACGCATTCTTGATCATTTAGACATCAATCATACCTTACACACCCCTTGGGGGAGCGAAGAATGAATACCTTAACCATACCTTTATTTCCTTTACATACCGTCTTACTGCCCGGTGGATTTTTATCATTACGGATTTTTGAACCCCGTTATCTTGATATGGTAAGCTATTGTTTTCGTCAAAAGAGTGGCTTTGGCGTATGTTTAATTCGTGAAGGGAAAGAAATTGGGAAAGCAGCATTACCTTATAATATAGGCACATTAGCTCATATTATTGATTGGGATCAACTTCCCGATGGTTTTTTACGAATTGATGCGCAAGGAGCGCAGAGATTTGAAGTGAATTCTCATAAAGTGATCACCAATCAATTAATTGAAGCCGAAGTGACCTTAATTCCCAATGAATTGGATCAAAATATGCCCAGTGATCTCACTGATTTATCAGTGGGTTTAAAAGAACTCATTAAAGAACAAGGCGCATTGTATCATAAACATGTCTTATTAGATTATAACAATGCAACTTGGGTAAGCCAACGCTTAACAGAATTATTAGATATTTCATTACCCCAACGACAATCATTATTAGAACTTAATAATCCTTTAGAACGTTTAAATGAATTAGAACAATTGATTCAATCTTTATAGGAGAACCTGAAGTGCTATGGATTAAAACTTTTCATATTATTTTTGTAGTGACTTGGTTTGCAGGACTTTTTTATCTGCCGCGCCTATTTGTCTATCATGCCACTACTGAAGATGACATTAGTAATGAACGCTTTAAAATCATGGAACGGAAATTATACCATGGCATTACTACGCCCAGTGCCATATTTGCAGTCGCTTTAGGCAGTTGGTTATTAGGAGGCTATTGGTGGGAGGCCTTTATAGGCATCAATGGCATGATTTGGTTATATATCAAGATAGGCTTAGTAACGATTTTACTCATTTATCACTTTTATTGTGGAAAATTTGTCCATGATTTTAAACATGATCGCAATCGTCATACACATGTTTTTTATCGGTGGTTTAATGAATTTCCCGTATTGATATTAATCGCTGTCATGATGTTAGTAGAATTAAAACCATTTTAGTCACTACAAATTAGGGGTAACACCCCTAGGTTTCTTATAATTTCAAATATTCTAAAATGAAATCAAAACAACCTGATTTATCTGAAAATAATTTTTTTATAAAACTTTGATTTTGCGTGACATAACGACAAGGTATATTTTTATTCTTGAACATTTTTATTGTATGAATTAAAAACTTAAAAGGATAAGCAAGACAAGCATGCTCAAGATCAAAAGAATAGATTTCTATATCATCTAATAAATAAAGGTGTAACCACTGTCGAATCGTTTTTCTAGAAACAATGATCTCTTGATATTGTAGCGGAATAGTTGGATCAGGCATAACCGCTGATCTATAATTCATTAATTCTCTTTGATCCATTAACCACATTAATGGACATTGTCCATTAATTGTATTTAACATCAGATGGTTGCTAAAGTGTTCTTTAAATTGCTTCAAAACAAGTTTATGAGTTGTGCCGTTTTTTTTTATCAGTTGTTCACCACTTTGTGACAAAATAATATATGGTTTTGAACCATCATAAACAATACCAATATTATCACTCGCTAAGTGAGCTCTAGCAAGATAAAATACTGAATAATAAAACTGCACCGTTGCCCAACCATAATTTTTATTCAAAAGAGACTTTATACCCGCACCAACAGATAATATACCATTATATAAATAAGCCTCAGAATCTTTGTCTAAAGCTTTCCTTAAATCTAAAGCATCGTCTTCAGACAGTACGAATTTCTGACACGTTTTTATGGGTAAAAACTGTCTCTTTTTTAAAAATTCAGAAGACTCATGATGAATAATCATGCCTAAAATTTAAAATCATCTTCTTGAAGCAAGTTCTGATTATTAAGAAAAGATTTGAGCTTTTTTGTAATCTTTTCCTTAGCCGCATCGCCTGATAATCCCTTGATTTCAGATTGTTCAATTAAATGGGTTTTATCAAATTTCAATAATGAGAAAAACATTTCCTTTGAAAAATCTTTTTTTGCAAAACAAAGTTGTAATAAATCACTACGAAGTATATCCAAAGCAGCATTAAAACCGGTAGCAAAAATAAATGGGTTCGATGTTTTAGTCCAATATTGACCATAAGCAGTTTCAAAAACCGAAAAATAATTGAATAAGACTTTCGTTTGTTTTTCTAAAGTACAAATCTGATATTTTTCAAATACACCGTCTGTTTTTTTGATAAACTTTTTTAAATGAGTAACCACAACAGATAACGGTATGCCTCCTACCATTCTTCTCGTTTTTGGATATTTGATATAGTCTCTGTAGGGTGAATCAGTATCATTATTTAATTTTTCAGCGATATCTGTTGCTCTATCAATAAGATAATCACGCTTTGGAAAAGCAATAGGATATAAATCATAAACCAGACTTTTTGGTACTGGTTTCTGCTCACTATTAATACTTAAAAAAATTTGAGCACACTTTGCTGTTGAAAGTTGTTGTGTGAAAATAGTAGGGATTTCAATATTTCCAACTTCTGCTTTTTCTTTTAAAGCGGCGTTAATACCTGCAATTCTATGTTGCCCATCAATGATTTGTGCCATTTGTGAACCAATCTGCAACTCAAGATGATTATTATTAAATCTTAATAAGTCATCTGAAGTCCAATTAAGAATAATCCCATTAGGAAACATGCCACCTTCTAGTACAAAATTTTTGATGCTTTTAATGCGTTTTTGATTTAACAGCCTTTGCACAGCACCTTCTTTGTTCGGCATAAACATATGAGCCTTATCAGAATCAGCTCTTCTTGCTACATATCCGATTTTTACTAAGTATTTGCATTTTAAAATACAAGACCAAAATATGATCCCACTTTGTTCAAATTGAGTTGCGCTAATTTTCATTTTACATGTCATAACATTTATCTATTTATGCTTTAAAACAAGCAAAGTAATATCATCAAACACTTTTTGTTGTCCCATAAATTGTCGTACATCATCAATCACAATGTTCTTAATGGATTCTGCTGTTTTTTTCCAATGTTCTTGTACAACATGACATAAACGCTCTATCCCATATTCTGCATCTTTAGGATTGACTGCTTCTGTAATCCCATCCGTATATAAAACAACCACATCACCTTTTTGTAATAAAATCTCTGTTTGTGCAATATCATCATTAATATTATCAATCAAACCAATAAAGAAACCTAAATCACAGGTATCTATTTGTTCTAATTCTCCATTTCTAACCACAATCACATCTTCATGTTGTCCCGTGATATATAAAACACCCCCTCCAGAAGATAAGGATTTATATTCCAGTATAGAAAGGCTGAGGTTTTTATCAACCTGCATGCGTTCCTGAACATTTTTATAAATCATACCATTAATACTGGGTAAGAACTTTTTGATATCAGTTTCACCGTGTTCTAATAAGGTACGCACAGCCGTTTGTGTCATTAAAGCCAACATACCACTTTCCAGTCCATGTCCTGTTGCATCCCCAATACCAATAAATAGTCGTCCGTCATGTTGTAGCACATCATAGTAATCTCCCCCAACTTCTTCAGCAGGCGCCATAAAACCAGAAATTTCTAAGTGAACCACTTGATCAAGTTCTTCTGCTTTGGGTAAAAGCATTTGTTGTATGCGACGTGTGACCTCAAGTTCTGCCCCCATACGCATATTTTCTGCTTTCAAGTGCGTTAAATTGAGATGAATTTTGAGACGGGCTAATAATTCATCTTTAGAAACGGGTTTAGTCAAATAATCATTAGCCCCCACTTCTAAACCCATAACCAAATCAGCGATTTGATTGTTTGCGGTTAATAATATGATGGGGAGTTCATCAGCTTTCCATTTTTCACGGATTTTTTTTGTCACTTCATATCCCGTCATTTTGGGCATCATGACATCCAATACCACAGCATCCGGTTTTAAGCCATTTTCTATTAAGTGTAAGGCTTCACTTCCTGACTTGGCTTGAATAATATGATAGTCTTCCAAATATAGATAATTATGAAGTACCTGTAAAGTAACAGGTTCATCATCAACACATAAAATGGTCGTCTTGCTGGTCATATTTTCTGGAGGAGAGACCACAAGTTCTTGAAAAGATAGCAGTGCTGTGTGTACTGTTTCTGTTTGAGTTGAAATAGGTAATGTAAAGTAACATCGTGTTCCTTGATGAATCTGAGATTCAATCCAAATACGCCCCCCATGTAATTCTACCAACTGTTTGGTTATCGCTAATCCTAAGCCGATATGACTCGAAAGACTCTCTTGTTCATTATAAGATTCAAATATATGCTGTAACTGCTCCACTGTCATCCCACTGCCTGTATCAGAAATACAGATTACTAGGAAATCATTAACAACTTTGCCATAAATCACAATATATCCCGTTTCTGTAAACTTAATCGCATTACTCACAAGATTATGAAGAATTTGTTGTACACGATTTTCGTCAGCAAAAGCGGGCGGTAAATCAGAGGCGATGTTGTTAATCAGATGCACATCCTTAGCGCTGGCAAGTGATTGATGTAGAGTGAGCACAACATCAAGCAGCTCTTTTATCGTGACAGAAATTTGTTGTAATTCAAGCGTGTTATGTTTTAATTTTGAAAAGTCCAGAATATTATTGACTAATACTGATAAGCGTTTACCCGTATTGACAATCATAACAAGATTAGATTTTGTGGATGCATTTAACGATCCTGTGACACCCTCGTTCAAAGATTCTGCAAGACCAATAATGCTATTAAGCGGTGTTTTTAACTCTTGAGAGGTATTTTCTAAAAATTCATCTTTAAGAATATTTAATTGTGTCAGTTGAATAATATTTTCTTCAAGTGCTTTATTCACTGTTTTCAATTGACAATGTTGCTCAATCACTTGTATTGTAATTTTATCAAAAACTTCAATCAATAAGCCAATTTCATTGAAACGAGTATACGGAATCTCCAAGACTTTGAGTTCTTCAAATTTCATTTCATTGGCTAACAAACCCATTTCTTGAAGTGCTTGAGTGGTTTGTGATAAAGGTCTGATTAACAAATGACTGTATACTAAATAAATAAGCCCTAAGATAATCAGCGTTGTAGCTACAATATGAAAAATCAGGATGCGACTAATATTGGAAGCCACCGCATTAATGTTAGAATTTGGTTTGACAATGACTAATTTCCAATAAGAATGGGGAACGTGAAATATGAAGGCAGTAGAGGCTTCTTTCAACAACCATTCCTGTTCTAAATGTACTGTTTTATATAAATACGTACGATTATTTTGAATAGGATTCGCAATAATTGCCGCCAACAGTTCTGCTTTGGCGTGATCAATTTTGTAGCTTTCTTGATTAATAGTAGTGGCAATACTGGGATTATAATTTTTCTGGTCACGTGCATGCCTTAAAATATCTTGTGTCATCATATCCAAAGCCTGTGCCAATGGCTCAAATAAGGGTTCAATAAATTCAGATGCTAACATAAATTCTTTGCTTGGAGTCCCTTGAATATTTAAATCTAATTGTGTGACCAATTCGGGTTGTGGAAAGCTAATAAATTTATTATTTCTATCCACAATAAACACATAACCGCTACTTTTCTGTTGTACTGAAGCTATTAATGCCTGTAATCCTTCCAATTTTAAATCAATTGTGACCACACCTGAGAAATGAGCATTGTGATCAAAAGTCGCAACGCTACATGTCACCATGGGTTGGTAGGAATAAGGATCCATATAGGATTCACTCCATGAACATGTTCCTGGTTTCATATGGCGTACTGCGACATACCATTCTTCATGATGATAACCCATGCCTACTTTATTATAATCATCATAATATATCAAACTTCCTTCAAGATTTCTCGCCCAAAAAAAACTTCTTCTTTTCTTATCAGATTGAAACGCATAAGGTTCTGGCCAAACCCCTCCACCTGCAATATCAAAATCTCCACGAAAATCAATGAGTTTAGGAATGATAGATTTGAAAGTAGAGACTGATTTAGGCAATTGTTCGGAAATGGTCGCTAAGTTTTTTGTTAAAGCAGCAATTTCAGAAGAACGTATTGTTAATTCTGATACCGCATTATTACCCAGTTGTTCAATGACTTTTGAAGATTCAACGGCAATAAGCTCTTTGCCATTAATAGTCATAATAGATACAATCCCTAAAATGAGCAAAATGGCAAAAAATACTATCCCAATGAATCCATAAAAACTTAAACTATTGTACCAATTAGAGTTATCTATCATAAAATAGTAGATTTATTTCCATTCTAATAATAATGAAGGCATCAAACGTTTAAAATTAAGAACCCATTTTCGTTGCCAAACAAATTTTTCTGCCCCTTGAACAATTAAATGAATCGTTTTTTTATTGGCGACTGTAAATACAAAACGTCCTAAAATTGAAATGCCTGAACTATTAAGTACTTCAAGTCCTTGTAAATTTAGTATAATGACAGGGTGATCAACCTCTAATATGTCATTCAATAATTGTTTGATGGGAACATATTCTGTACCATTCAATCGCATGACGCCTTGAAAATAGACAGTGGTCGTTTCTGCATCATATTTAACTGAATATGCTTTAGTAATGATATTTTCCATTATGCTCTCTTGTAATTGTTAATTTTTAACAGAAATATGATTGTCTATTGCCATTCTAAAAGCAAATTAGGTAATAAGCGTTGAAAATTCTTTATTGATTTTTTTTGCCACGCTAAATTCTGGGAACCTTGTATCAATAATTGGATGTTTTTTTTATGTCTGATACTATATATAAAACGTCCTAATAGCGTAATTCCAGAGCTATTAAGTGCTTTGAGTTCTTGTAAATTAAAGGTCAGTAAAGTGGGTTCAAGTGCAATAACCTCATTTAATAATGCTGTAATCGGGTCATACTCTTTACCATTAAGTCGCATAATCCCTTTCCAAACAATCGTAGATGTTGTTGTATCATATTTAATACTATATTCATCAGTGACTTTTTCCATTTTTTTTCCTTACTAAATACTCAATTGCACTGTGGTTGTGACAACAGTCAATGTTGAAATGTTAGATTGATGCGGTAATAAAGAAAGCACTGTCTTAAAAAAACTTGAAATAAAGCCTTTATGTGTTGGAAGTTCTGCTTTATTTTTTAGATGAGATTCAAATGTCCAACTCAAATCTGCATTATAATCATCAATCATTGTCAACAAACCTAATCCAGAGGTGTTTAAATTATCTTCTTCCGCCTGTTTTATTTGACGAATATATAATTCTTGTGGTTCTGTATTTAACAACTCTGATATAAATGATTGAAATTCTGGAACATTTTCTGAGACTAAACTATTGCTGACAGATAATGTCACGTGATCACTGTATAACATAAATTCCAATTTCACAGGGAAAAGAGAGGTATTCATATTAAATTTCATCGCATTTTCCAATAATTCATTGGCGATATAGCTCACTGCTCCTTTAAGCTCCGCTTCCTTTTCAGAAAGGATAGGATCATTTTCATCATTAGGAAAAAAAGTGATTATGTAATCTGCTAGAAAATCTGCTGATACACCATTATTTTTCCATCGTTGTTGTAGCGGTGCAGAACTGGGTGAAAATCTCATTTTCAAATATTCTTGACTTTCTAATGTATCCTGATTAAATGCCCCAAATGTTTGTACCATAATCTGATATCCTTTTTTTGTGATACGTTAAACACGCTCATAAATAGATAATAATGCAGGCACAACTAATAATACTAACACAGTTGAAAACATTAACCCAAATGCGATTGAGGTTGCCATAGGGATTAAAAATTGTGCTTGTAATGAGGTTTCAAAGAGTAGCGGTGTTAAACCAAAAATGGTTGTTAATGATGTTAAAAGCACCGCTCGTAGCCGTAAACATGAAGATTCAATCAAAGCATCTTTGACTAAAACTCCTTCTTCACGTAATTGTTTAAAAAATGTGACTAAAACGATAGAATCATTCACGACAATGCCTGATAAACCAAAAAAACCAAATAATGATAAGATAGTCAAATCAAGCCCCATCACCCAATGCCCAAAAATAGCCCCTACCAATCCAAATGGAATAATACTCATCACAATCAAAGGCCATCCATACGAAGCAAATTGCCACGCCAATATAATATACATTAATGCTAACGCAAATATCAGACCACGTTTCATATCTCCTAAGGTTTCTGCTTGGTCAGCAGCACGTCCTTCAAAAGAATAGTCAATGCCATGACGACGACTGAAATCAGGTAAAAAATGTGTCTCCAAATGGGCTAATATTTTATTATTATTATTCACCAGTTTATCCACATCGGCAGATACTTGTGTGGCTAAAAGCCCGTCAAGATGGCGTATTGCTTCAAAACCACGTTGCGTAGTGATGTGGACGGCTGTTGAAAAAGGCACTTTTGCACCATTAGGTAATTGTAATGTGAGATTTTCTAAATGGGCTAAAGTGTAACGCTCCTCATCTGGTAACAGGACACGCACTTCAATTTCATCATTCCCCACTTGAAAAATTTGGGTTAAATGTCCATCAAATGCTGCACGCAATTGTTGTCCTACAGATGCTGTCGTTAAGCCTAAAGCCATGCCATAAGGCGTTAAAGAATAAATCCATTGCTCTCTACCATACGGCATATCATCTTGAATACCAGTCACACCTGGGTATGTTTTTAACACATTTTGCAATTCAAGGGCTGCTGCTTTCACTTGTTCTGTGGTATGACCATTGATACGAATATCAATATCTTGTCCGGGAGGTCCACTTTTATGTTCTGCAATGATTAAACTTTCTAATCCGGGCTGAAGATGCACTTTCTCTCGCCAAGCCTTTATAAATTGTTTATTACGTACTGTACGATGATCAGGTGAAATCAGTTCAATTCTCAAGGAAGCAAATTGGTCGCCTTTTTTAACATTTCCATCTGCAGTTGTTGCACTGCCATGCCGCGATACCACTACCTTAATAAGTGTCTGCTTAAAATCTTGTTCTGTTGCATACAGGCTCTCTTCTAAATGGCTTAAAAAATGATCGACACGTTTTGGAGAAGTCCCAGCAACAAAGTTAGCATTCGCTGTAATAATCACCCCTTCTGGAGAAGGAAAAAAAGTGAAATTTAACCTTCCCCCTACTAATAAGGCAATGGCAAGCATCATAGATACTAAAATAGCAGCAATAACACTCCACCGAAAAGAAATGACGGTGGTGATCAGGGCACGAAAATAAACATCACGAAAATAATTAAACCCTTTTTCAAATTTTATACGTAATTTATTGGGTTTTTCATGGTGAAGTTTATAAAAACTGTGTCGCAAATGTCCCGGTAATACAAAAAAACATTCAAATAAAGAGGCCACTAAAACACAGACCATCACCATAGGAATCGCAAAAAGAATATTGCCCATGATCCCCCCAATCAACATTAAGGGCAAAAAAGCAGAAATTGTCGTTAATGAAGAAGCCGACACAGGTGCTAACATGCGTTGTGCCCCGCCTTCTGCTGCTAAAAGGGGTTGTTCACCCATTTGAAAATGGGCAAAACCATCCTCACCCACAATAATGGCATCATCCACAACCACACCTAAAGCCATAATCATGGCAAATAAGCTGATCATGTTAATACTCCCTCCTACCAGATACAATACCGCTAACATGCCCATTAAGGAAATCGGAATACCTGCCGCCACCCAAAAAGCCACACGTCCATTCAGAAATAAAAACAACACCGCCACTACGAGAATTAATCCGCCCAAACCATTTCGTAATAAAAGAGAAATGCGTTGATCAATCAATTCCCAGGCTTGGTTATATACCTGTAATTTAACATTAGGGGGTAATGTCGGGCGAATATCTTCCAGCCAAGTTTGTAATATTTTAGCCGCTTTTAAAGCATCTTCATGTTCAGAGCGTTTCAATCCCAATTCTACAGCAGGTTTACCCTGATACGTAATACGCACCTCATTATTGATAGGGCGACGTGTAATGATCGCAATATCATCTAATTTGAGATAACGACCTGCTTTATCAGTAATCAAAGGTAGATTTGCAAACGCTAATTCCTCACGGCTTTGCCCTAAACTACGTAATTGTCGTGCCACATCATCACGTCCAATAGAACCCGCAGGGAGATCACGACTAAATTGTGTTATTTTATCAGCCACTTGCGGTAAAGTCAGTCCCAACTCTACTAATTGCTTGGTTGGAATTTGTATCGCAATTTCCTCATCTGGTAACCCAGAAATATCAATTTTACCAATGCCTCGGGCCAATAAGTCACGTTCCATTTGTTGGGCTAAGGTACGCAATTCATTACTATCAGTCGGTCCTGTAATCAATACACTGGCAATACCCTCATAATGAATCAGTCGAGTAATTTCTGGATTTTCTGCAGTGCTGGGTAAATTACGTAATAAAGCGACTTTCTCTTTCACTTGATCGAGTGCCCAACCCATATCAGTGCCTTTTTCGTATTCCAAAATAATATTTGAAACAGCATTGGTAGATGTGGACTGCATTTTATGCACACTATCTAGGCTACGCAATTCTTGTTCAAGTGGCACAGTAATCGCAATTTCCACATCCTCAGCAGTCGCTCCTGTCCAAATCACAGTGACAGAAATAAAATCTAAAGCAAAATTCGGGAGAAATTGCGTATTCAATTTACTTAATGCCCAAATGCCACTCATGATCATCATTACCATGAGGAGATTAGCCGCAACTTTGTGTTGGGCTAAAATACCGATTAAATTATTTTGATGTTTAGAGACGTGTTGCATATTTACACTTATTTACTCATAAAATTTCGTTGTGACGCCTTTTCATGGCTTATTTTTGATATAGAACAATTTTATAGTCATTATAAAATTTATATAAAAAAATCAAATACTTATAGTTTTTATCGTTATAAATAATTATTATTTATATCATACCTTAAAAATCAAAATATTTCAACCCTACATTTTTTGTGACTAAAGCATAATGGATAAATTAATTTATAATATAATCAAATAATTATATAAAAAAAACATATCTTTTATATGCTTATTATCATTAACCCTATAATAAGTAGGTGTAAATTGCTAAATTTTTGACTGCAATACCTTATCTATTTACTCAACTTATATAAATAATATTTTATTTTTTTCATATTTTGATAATATTTTGTTCACCTGTTTTATCTATCCAAAAGTTTTTTTGGAAGAAGGAGAAAAATATTATGGCTTGGAATTTTCCTAAGCTGTCGCGTCGTACTTTTTTAAAAAGTACAGGTGCTGGTGCTGCAGGATTGACTTTGTTGAAAACAAATACATTGTTAAGTCAGCAATCAGAAAAAAATGTCGATAAAGAGGAGATCAGTTATACGATTTGTAACTTTTGCTCCTCGTTATGTAATGTAAAAGTAACGAGCCGTACCAGTAATGGTA
>DAOVZS010000136.1 GCA_030635005.1 Thiomargarita sp.
AAAATATTGAAAACTAATATGAAATACGCATTTGTTTTTCCAGGGCAAGGGTCGCAATCTGTTGGCATGTTAGCTGATTTAAACAAGAGTTATCCTCTTGTCAAACAAAGCTTTGAAGAAGCCTCAGAGGTATTGCAGTATGATTTATGGAAATTAAGTCAAGAAGGGCCTCAAGAACAATTAAATCAAACTGAAAAAACGCAACCTGCTTTACTCGCAGCAGGCGTTTCCGTATGGCGCATTTGGCAGCAACAGTGTCAGCATTCGGTCAGCGTGATGGCAGGACATAGTTTTGGGGAATATAGTGCTTTAGTGTGTGCGGGTGCTTTAGATTTTAAGGAGGCGATTCGTGTCGCACAAAATCGAGGACGTTTTATGCAAAACGCTGTTCTTGAAGGTGAAGGCGCCATGGCAGCGATATTAGGTTTGAAACATGATAAAATAACTGAAATCTGTGCGATCGCTTCTCAAAATGAGATTGTGTCTCCTGTTAATTTTAATACACCTGAACAAATTGTCATTGCAGGACACACCGCTGCTGTTAAGCGGGCACAAGTACTTGCGAAAGCAGCTGGGGCTAAACGTGCAATTTTGTTACCCGTCAGTGTGCCAGCTCACAGCGTTTTAATGCGACCTGCTGCTGAAAAAATGGCTGAACATCTTAAAAATGTGACTATTGCAGTTCCCAAAATTCCCGTTATTCATAATGTAGATGTCTCTCTGAAAACGACAGATGCAGATATTCGCACCGCTCTGATTATGCAACTTTATAACCCCGTACGTTGGGTTGAAACCGTTGAAAAAATGGTTGATGAGGGAATAACACTGTTATTTGAAAGTGGACCTGGCAAAGTATTAACAGGTTTAAATAAACGTATTGCTCGTAAAAAAATAAAAGCCTTAGCTATCAATGATACCAAAACTTTAGAAGATGCTCTACAGGCGTTGGAGACCCTAACATGAATTTGAATTTGAGTGGTGAAATTGCTTTAGTCACGGGGGCAAGTCGTGGTATTGGTCAAGGTGTTGCTGTAGCCTTAGGAAAAGCAGGTGCTGAAATTATTGGTACCGCCACCACATCAGTGGGTGCTAAAGGCATTACCCAGAATTTTAAAAAACAAGGGATTTGCGGAGAAGGTGTGGTCCTTAATATCGCAGATTCTGATGCAACACAAGCAGCATTAGAACGGTTAGGGACAAAAAAACCGAGTATTTTGGTTAATAATGCAGGTATTACTCAGGATAACTTATTGGTACGAATGAAAGATGAGGAGTGGGATAAGGTGATCAATACCAATTTAAGTGGTGTTTATCGCTTATCCAAAGCCTGTCTTCGTGCCATGATGAAAGCACGATATGGACGTATTATCACCATAAGCAGTATTATTGGCATGACGGGTAATGCAGGACAATCAAATTATGCGGCTGCAAAAGCAGGTGTGATCGCTTTTAGTAAGTCCTTAGCAAAAGAAGTCGGCAGTCGGGGAATCACAGTTAATGTGATTGCTCCAGGTTTTATTGATACCCAGATGACGCACGTACTTTCTGAACAACAACGTACGGCTATATTGGAGCACATTCCACTGGGTCACATTGGAGAAGTTGATGATGTTGCGTCAGCAGTTGTCTTTTTAGCATCAAAGACAGCGTCTTATATTACTGGCGAAACATTGCATATCAATGGTGGCATGTATATGCCATAACTTATTATATTAATAACTAAAAAGAGGCAAACTTTTTATGAGTAGTATTGATGAACGTGTCAAGAAAATAGTCATTGAACAATTAGGTGTTAAAGAAGAAGATGTCAATCTTAATTCATCTTTTGTTGAAGATCTCGGTGCAGATTCTCTTGATACCGTAGAATTGGTGATGATGCTTGAAGAAGAATTTGGATGTGAAATTCCTGATGAAGAGGCTGAAAAAATCCAAACAGTACAACAGGCTATTAATTATATTCAAGCTAACCCAAAATAATAGGGCGATGTTACCTTTCAAATGGTAGTGGTGAAAAAAACCAAGCTTCTTGCAGAAACTTGGTTTTTTTTTTGTATCCCTTTTTAATGTTGTAAAGGAAGGTTTAAGCATGAGTAAAAGACGTGTGGTTATTACGGGAATGGGTGCAATTTCCCCAGTAGGTTTAACCGTTAAAGAAAGTTGGGAAAATATATTAGCAGGTAAAAGTGGGATTACGCCTATTAGCAAATTTGATGTATCAGGATTTGCCACCACATTTGCAGGACAAATTAAAGATTTTGATATCCAAAAATATATCTCTATCAAAGAAGCTAAAAAAATGGATACGTTTATTCATTATGGCCTTGCAGCTGGCATCGACGCCATTAAAGATGCCCATTTAGAAGTGACAGAAGCCAATGCAACACGAATAGGTGTGGCAATTGGTTCAGGGATTGGGGGATTGCCAGGTATTGAAAAAGGGCATCAGAGTTTTTTACGGGGAGGAGCACGTAGAATTTCACCTTTTTTTGTGCCCAGTAATATTATTAATATGATAGGGGGCAATTTATCTGTCAAATACGGTCTCAAAGGTCCCAATTATGCCATTAGCACCGCCTGTTCAACAGGCACACATAATATTGGTAATGCAGCACGTATGATTGAATATGGAGATGCTGATGTCATGATTGCAGGTGGGGCAGAAATGGCAAGTTCAGAAATGGGTATTGGGGGGTTTGCGGCTGCTCGTGCTTTATCTAGGCGTAATGATTCTCCTGAAACAGCCAGTCGTCCGTGGGATGTTGATCGTGATGGATTTGTTTTGAGTGATGGAGCCGGTGTATTAGTTTTAGAAGAATATGAAAGGGCAAAAAAACGTGGTGTACGTATTTATGCTGAGTTAGTCGGTTTAGGCATGAGTGCTGATGCTTACCATATGACCTTACCTGCAAAAGATGGGGATGGAGCACGTCGTTGTATGTTGAATGCATTGCAAAATGCGCAATTAAATATTGAACAAGTAGACTATATTAATGCACATGGCACGTCAACACCGGCGGGTGATAAGATTGAAACACTTGCGATTAAAAATACTTTTGGTGAATATGCTAAAAAATTAGCCATTAGTTCTACAAAATCTATGACAGGACATTTATTAGGGGCTGCAGGGGGGTTAGAAGCAGTCTTTACTGTTTTAAGCCTATATGATCAAGTCGCACCGCCTACGATTAACTTATCTCATTTAGATCCGGATTGTGCAGGATTAGATTATGTTCCTAATCATCCTAAAGAAATGAATATTGACATCGCACTTTCAAATTCTTTTGGATTTGGGGGTACGAATGGTACATTAGTCTTTAAACAGGTGTAAAAATCAATGAATATTAAGATATTCATATTATTATCCAGTTTTCTCTTAAATGCGTGTATCTTCACAAAAACACCGTGTTCTTTTCCTCACGAAAAGGGACAAGCTTATTGGGTTTGTCACCCTGAAGTGCTGATTTCTGTGGGTTCTTCTAAAAGTAGAGATCCCATTTTAAAAAGAGAAAACTGTAAGGCAGTCGCTCGTTTGAAACTGATAGAACAGATTAAGGTAATCTACCCAAAACAGTTGAACAATAAGACTGTGACATTAATAGGGAGTCAGGTAGATGCATGGAACAGGAGTCACGCTGGGACAATGTATTGCTTAATCTCTATCACTCCAGGAAATGTACAAAAGAGTATTGAGAAAACATTAAAAGTCAAAAATGACAGTCCACACACTAAAGAATAAAGACATGTTGAGAACTTTTTTTCTATTCCTCATATTAATGATAATAACGGTAAGCAGTGGCAGTTATTGGTTATATAAAAACCATCTCACCATGCCCTTACCCTTAAATGAGATGCTTTATTATACGGTGCCTTCTGGCACCACTTTACAGAATATTGCTACAGATTTAGAGGCACAAGCCCTCCTTAATTTTCCAACAGCAACGGCTTGGGTTTGGTATGCCCGTTATCAAAAAAAGGCGCATTTGATAAAAACAGGAAAATACTTGATTCCTGTCGGCACGACGCCACAACAACTGTTGGATATTTTAATTGCAGGTAAAAGTATTGCCTATAAATTAACCTTATTGGAAGGGTGGAATTTTAGACAAATGATGGCTGCCATACACGAACATCCCAAAATTGTGCATACATTAACTGATAACGCTCATATTATGGAAAAACTGGGTAAAGGGCGTCAGCATCCTGAAGGACGTTTTTTTCCAGATACCTATCATTTTCCAGAAGGTACAACAGATGTTGAATTTTTGCAACGAGCTTATCACTTGATGACCCTAAAATTAGAGGAAGCTTGGCAGCATCGACAAGCTGATTTACCCTTAAAAACAGCATATGACGCTTTAATACTGGCTTCCATTATTGAAAAAGAAACCGGTAAATTTGATGAATATCCCATTGTTTCGGGTGTTTTTATCAGACGTTTACGCAAAAATATGCTGTTACAAACAGATCCCACCGTCATTTACAGTTTAGGGGAAAAATTTGATGGGAATATTCGTAAGAAAGATTTAAGAAGTACACATCCTTATAATACTTACAAACATAAAGGATTACCGCCCACTCCCATTGCCATGCCTGGACAAGCAGCCTTATATGCGGCGGTGCATCCCGCACAGGGAAAATCCTTATTTTTTGTCGGTAAAGGTAATGGCAGGCACTATTTTTCAGAAACCTATCAAGAACATAAATGTGCTGTTAGCGTCTATCAATTGAAAAAAACAACGTCACCACGCTGTCAAAAATATGACCTCCCTTAAAATTGGCATCAGTGGTAGCCACAGAACGGGCAAAACGACTTTAGCAGAGGCCATTTCTAAGAAAATCAGAACACTCACTAATCTTAAGACAAGTAGCAGTGCTGTTTTTAAAAAATATGGTTTACATCCTGCGCAGACTCTAGATTTTAAAACACGTCTTTGGATTCAACATCAGATTTTAGCAGCAGGTATTGAGATGTGGCAAACACCGCAATTTGTGACTGATAGAACCCCTATAGATTTTATGGCATATACGCTTGCTGATATTCAAGGGGCAACTGATGTGAATTTTACTGCTTTAGAATCGTATCTCACACAATGTTTTGAGGTCACGAATGACTTTTTCAGCCATATTATTATTCTTCAACCTGCCATTCCGCTGGTGTATGAAGCGGGTAAAGCTGCCTTAAATCGTTCATATATGGCACATTTGAATACGCTTATTCAAGGACTCTGTCATGATGAACGCTTGACATGTCCTTCTTTTCTCATCAAACGTCATCTTATGAATTTAGAAGAGCGTGTCAAATTTGTGCACCTCACTGCAAACCATTCTTAATTAATCTTACATTTCTTCCTTGAACAACACCTCAATCATCCCTATTACTATTCTCATTCAAAACCAGACAATGACATTATGACTATTCATGACCCTATTTCTGCAGTTGATACATCTGCAACAGAGATAAACGAAACAAAAGAAACAAAAGAAACAGCAGAAACAAAAGAAACAGCAGAAACAAAAGAAACAGAAGAAATAAAAGAAACAAAAGATGATACTGAGCTTGTACAAGAAGATGCGCAACCCACAGTAGAGGATTTAAATCATCTATTAGTGAAGGCTGCCGAACAGTCTAA
>DAOVZS010000224.1 GCA_030635005.1 Thiomargarita sp.
ATATTGATCCTTTAAAGTCAGTGTTTGTGCCGAAATAGCCACATTTTCAGGATTTTGTTCAACAATCTCAGCTGCGGCACAACCCCGCCTAGGTAATATTTCTGTTTCTGCCTCAATATCGGGACTATTGGCGTGGGTTGCAGTATCAATCACATCTCCAAAACGTGCTTCTTGAGGCGGATTTTGAATCAGCCATTCTGCTATTTTTTGTAGGGAATTTAGGGGGGAAGGAAGGCGAAACATGGGACTTCCAGTCGCTAAAATAGAACGATAATGTTGAACTGAATGTAGGTATTGTGAATCTAGTTCAGGCAATACTTCGGCACCTGCGGGCACTGAATCTTTTCGGGTTAAAAAAATAGAAGCGTGTTCAGGGCGTACAACACACAGTGGGGTATCTTTACATATATATTGTAAGAATTCTGTAAATTTTGGAAAGCCAAACTTGCTTTGTTGAAAATCAGGAATCGCATATCTAACCGCTTCTCGGATGCTTGACAGGTAAATTCCCCCATCTTTCATAATTTTACGTGAGATTGTATCTTCTGCAAAGATATTCAACACCTCTTTAGTGACTGCAATATCATCATCAGGATTATTTTTCACCGCTTCTGCGATTAAGGGCATTAAGCGAATGACTTTGGGATCAGTGATTTGATTGCCGTTCTGGCGTATGATATTGGAAAACTCTTTGATTTCAGGATCAGGGATTGAAATGAAATTATCACAAACAGACATAAAAATACGATTACTCATATTTTGATACGCACAACCGATGACCGTTTTTCGATACTCGTGTAATTTTTTTGCTAAAGCTGCAAATCCCCCATCTCCTGATACAATCACATAAAATTCTAAGGCAGGACGAATATGTGCTAAGTCAATAGCATCAATAGTTAATTGAATATCGGCAGCATTTTTTTTCTGATCACGAGAAAAACCAAAAATTTGAATCGGATCAATCCCTAATTCACAAATTTCGCCCCGTAGCGACCCCAATCGTGGATCACTCCAATTGGCATAAGCGCGTTGAAGTGCAATTTTTCCTAAACCGTCACTGTCTTGAATGGCAGCTACAATATTTGTAATCGATAAATTATTGATTAACTGTTGAGAAAAATTGTATCCTTTTAATAAATTTTCAATATCGTAAAAAATTGCAACGTTAAATGGCATATTTATTATTTATTCAGTGATCGCACAGTATATGTTAATAGAATTGATATGTGTTATTATAGTCTAAATTTGAATAATGTGATAAATTATGGATATAGACAAACCTTGGAGTGGTCGTTTTACAGCCCCTACTGATGCATTTGTTGAAGATTTTACAGCTTCTGTGCGTTTTGATCACCGTTTATCTGAATACGATATTATGGGTTCAATCGCTCATGCACAAATGTTGGCACATGTGGGCGTGTTGACTTCAGCAGAATGTAGTCACATTATTGAAGGTTTAAACGACATTCAAGCAGAAATTTTATGCGGTGATTTTAAGTGGTCGGTGGCTTTAGAAGATGTTCACATGAATATTGAAAGCCGATTAACGCAAAAAATTGGTGTGGTGGGTAAAAAGTTACATACAGGACGGTCTCGCAATGATCAGGTAGCGACAGATATCCGTTTGTATTTACGTCATGAAATTGATTTGATCAGTACTGAATTAACGCGATTATTGACTGCATTAGTGGATGTGGCAGAGCGTGAGGCTGATACCATTATGCCGGGGTTTACACATTTACAAAGTGCCCAACCGATTACCTTTGGACATCATACTTTAGCATGGTGTGAGATGTTATTACGTGATCGGGCTCGTTTAGAAGATTGTCGAAAACGGGTGAATACGATGCCATTAGGGGCTGCTGCTTTAGCAGGAACCAGTTATCCTATCGATCGTCCATTTACTGCGCAACGTTTAGGATTTGATCGATGTGCAGAAAATTCTTTGGATGCGGTGAGTGATCGTGATTTTGCGATTGAATTTAGTGCCACTGCTGCGATTATTATGATGCATTTGTCACTTTTTTCTGAAGAATTGTTTTTATGGTCATCAGCGCAATTTAATTTTATCATGTTGAGCGATGCTTTTTGCACGGGTTCATCTATTATGCCACAAAAAAAGAATCCAGATGTGCCAGAATTGGTACGGGGTAAAACGGGGCGTGTGTATGGACATTTACTCAGTTTATTGACTTTAATGAAAGCGCAGCCTTTAGCATATAATAAGGATAATCAAGAAGATAAAGAGCCGTTATTTGATACGGTAGACACTTTAAAAGGAAGTTTACGTGTATTTGCTGATATGATACCCAATATGCAGGTGCAACGTGATTCTATGCGTGCTGCTGCACAACGTGGTTTTACTACGGCAACAGATTTGGCAGATTATTTGGTGGGTAAAGGGATTGCGTTTCGTGATGCACATGAGATTGTAGGTAAAGCGGTGCGATATTGTTTGGATAAAGAGTGTGATTTAGATGCTTTGAGTTTAGAAGTGTTTAAAAGTTTTACACCGTTAATTGATAATGATGTTTATGAGAGATTGACCTTAGAGGGTTCTATCAAAGCCCGTGATCATCTGGGGGGAACAGCGCCCAATCAAGTACGTGCAGCAGTGCAGCGTTTACGACATTCATTATAAAATTCAATTATTTACTGATATTAGGCATTCTGTGTCTAAAAAGCATCCTTCCTATTTTTTAGCGCCAGGGGTGAGATATCACATAATTCCACGTTTAATTTCCCCAATATCTTCATATTACAATAACATTCAACGCACATAACCTACCCCTGCTTCTAAAAAATAGGAAGGATGCTCTTTAGAAACATAGTGCGTAACATCAGTTAATGATATGAACTACACAGATTATTTTTAAGAAAGGATAAACCCACTCTTGGTTGTGCCTTATCCGTTCTTAAAAATAATCCTTGTAGTTGATTTTGATTTTTGGAAACTGACTGCGTAATAATCAATCATTTAGATAAAAATACATAAAAAAACTGGCATTATTGCATTTAAGTGTGTATACTCTTTTATTGACAGAGGGGCCGTAGCTCAGTTGGGAGAGCGCTGCGTTCGCAATGCAGAGGTCGGGAGTTCGATCCTCCTCGGCTCCACATGATATATTGCAATGTAGAAACTATCTAGACATAAAGGAGATCCCATCATATGTTTCGAGCAATGTTCATCAGTTTTGGATGTTTTGCTGCCACTATTACAACAGAGATACTATATTATTCTACCAACCCAACCAGTGAGTGACTTTGAGAAAATATGCAAAAAACACGCCAATTTATTTTTTATACTATACAAGCCCTGAAAGGGCGATATATATC
>DAOVZS010000120.1 GCA_030635005.1 Thiomargarita sp.
AGAATATAAACTACAGGGATTATTTTTAAGAATGGATAAGGCACAACCAAGCGTGTCTTTGACTTATCCTTTCTTAAAAATAATCCGTGTAGTTATTGAAAAATTTCAAAACATCATCCTCGAAAAAACAGGATTGTGTGGTATCATATTATAAATTGAATCTTACAAAATAACCTGACACCTATCAATGAATAATACAGAGACAGCAGAAGAAAAGGAAGAAGAAAAAATACGGATAAAATGGCATCGTCTCTTTGGCGTCACCTTAATTGATTACTTTACCCATTCAAATTATGAGGTAGAATTAGAAAAGGAATTATCACTTAAGAAGCAATATTTAGACATTGCCATTATTAAGAAAAGGGTGGGCACTCCCTTAAAAAATATGCCTGTAGGTTTAGAAACACTTGCAGAATATAATTTAATGACCTACAAATCTTTACATGAACCTTTAGATGATTGGGCTATTGAAGAATTGATAGGCTACTATAGCAACTACAGAAAAATAATAAGCCCTTCCTTACAAAAATTATTACCGAATAAGCAGTTTAAACTCTATGCCATTTGCACTAGATATCCTACGAAATTATTAAGTAATGATATGCTAATGACACCACTGGCTACAGGCATTTACAATGTTATATGGGGTAAACGCACCATCACAATTATTGTATTAAGCCTTGTTGCAAAAGAAATACATAATGCACTGTGGAAATTGTTTAGTGGAAATAAGGAAGGGTTTATCTTTGGTAGTGACCATTATCAATGGAAATGTAAAGAGGAAGAGGGTGCATTAAATCAATTATATCGTTTATACAAAATAAAAGGAGGCAAGATGTCTTATACAATGGAGGATTTTACTAAGGATTACATGAAAGAACATTTACATGTATTAGATGTACATGACAGATTGCAAGGCATGGCGGCAAGTGATAGATTGAAAGGTATGGCGGCAAGTGACAGATTACAAGGCATGTCAGCAAAAGATATCAAAGCATATCTCGCAAGTATTGAGAAAGAACCTAAATAACGTATAAATACAAGCCTAGGGGGCAAAACCCCCTTAGGTTTTATAACATTACCTCTTCCAACCTCAATCCAATCTGAATCACACGCTCTTTAATCACCGCTTCCTCGGCGATAACAGTATCCATTTGAAGTATTAATTTAATAGAATATCATACATTAAGGCATAAAACAAGCGATTTTAGCATACTTTCTTAAAAGCCCTACTAATGTACCTGTCTAAAATAGACGGGGGTTAATATAAACTACAGGAATTATAATCCCATCATAATCCTGTATTATTGTCATTGCTTGTGTGATGCAGACAAAAACATCGCATCTCCATAACTGAAAAACCGATATTGTTGTGCAATGGCATGTTCATAAGCCGACAACACAAGAGACTTCCCAGCAAACGCACAAACCAACATTAATAAAGTGGATTCAGAAAGATGAAAATTGGTCAACAAAGCATCCACACTACGAAATTGATAACCCGGTGTAATAAATAAACGGGATTCTCCCTCATAAGGCGTAATAACACCGTGAGCAGAAGCCGTTTCTAAAGCACGTACACTGGTCGTACCCACAGCAATCACACGTCCTCCCCGAGCACGGGTTGCCTTGATTTGTTCACACACCTCTTCAGATACTTGAAGATACTCGCTATGCATCTTATGTTGACTAATATCATCAACACGTATCGGTGAAAATGTGCCCGCACCCACATGTAAAGTAATAAATGCTTTTTCTACGCCCATCATCTCAATCTGTTTCAATACATGCTCATCAAAATGCAAACCAGCCGTTGGGGCAGCAACTGCTCCTGGTTGTACGGCATACACCGTTTGATAACGGTTGATATCACGTGTGCTATCCCTACGTTTAATATAAGGTGGTAATGGAATATGTCCAATAGCATGCAAAATATCATATACCGTATGTTCATTATTAAATGCTAACTCAAAAAAATTGTCAACACGTCCTAAGACAACCGCTGTGATATTCTGATCAAAATATAATGTCGTTTGTGGCTTGGGCGCATGATTACTCCGTAATTGTGCTAATATTCGATGCGTATCAAGTACCCGTTCTAACAATACTTCTACTTGCCCGCCTGATGACTTATGCCCAAATAAACGGGCAGGAACAACACGTGTATTATTAAAAACTAATAAATCACCTGCATTCAACAATGTAGGCAAATCAATAAAACGCATGTCTTGAAATTGAGATTTGTGTGCCCCAATATGTAATAAACGGCTACCAGAACGTGTCGTGCTGGGTTGTTGAGCAATTAAATGGTCTGGTAAAATAAAAGAAAAATCAGTACGTTGCATTATTTAGTTGACAAATCAAAAAAGATTATTAATAATAATCTGATAAAAAAAGAGATAAAAGTGTTGACATTATATTTTTGTATGATAATATGATGGGCACTTCATAAAAGCCGGGGTGGCGGAACTGGTAGACGCGCTAGATTCAAAATTTAGTGGTAGTAATACCGTGTCGGTTCGATTCCGACCCTCGGTACCAAATAAAATATCCAAAAATGTCTCATTTTTGGATAACCTCGATGTGCAACATGTCTTCATATTATGTTTATTGAATATACCTTTAGTATGGATGATGGCAAGGTTTTGTCCTATAAAGTCGAATTCGATAGGACACGCGATCGTATTTTAGACAAAAATATTTATCCTGCTTGGACTCAATTAGATTTTCACCAATGTTCAAATTGTCCCCTTAACCTCAAAGAATACTCTCATTGTCCTGTGGCTATTGATGCTCATGAGATTGTATTGGGATTTGCAGAAGTGCTGTCGTGTAAAGAGGCAGATATTCGTGTGATCACCCTTGAAAGAGAGTATTTTAAACATACTGATGTACAAACGGGTTTAAGAGCATTAATTGGTTTTGTCATGGCCAGTAGTCCATGTCCTATTTTACATCCCTTACGAGGTATGGCATATTATCATCTGCCCTTTGCCTCACTTGATGAAATCGTTTTTCGTGTGGCTTCAGCATATCTATTACATCAATATTATTTACACAAAAAAGGTAAACCCGTTGATTTAGAATTTGAAGGTTTAAAAGATAATTTTAAAATCTTGCAATCCTTGAATTATCATTTTTCTGATCGTATTCGTGCGGCCTGTGATGCTGATGCCAATTTAAATGTATTAGCGACCTTATTTACCATTTCATCAATGTTATCACTGTCTTTAGATAAACATTTACAGAAACTTGAATATTTATTTGACTAAAAGGAGGGATTCCATTGAGTGAATCTAAAAATATTTTTATTGAATATCAATTTACACTGGGTAATGGAAAAGAGTTAAATTATAAAGTGTATCTTGATAGATTCCGAAAAAAAAAGCTGAATAAATCTCATTATCCTGAATGGGCACAATTACAATTTAAACAATGCGGCAATTGTCCATTAGAGCTAAGTGAATATTCTCATTGTCCTGTCGCTCTTGATATTAAAGATATTTTAACAGGATTTCAGGAAATTTTATCCTTTAATACTGGGGACGTGCGTGTGATTACCCCAGAACGTGATTATTTTAAAAATTGCGATGCAAAAACAGGTTTAAGAGCTTTAATGGGATTGGTGATGGCTACCAGTAATTGTCCTATTTTATCAAAAATGCGCGGAATGGCACGTTATCATTTACCTTTTGCCTCAATTGATGAAATTGTATTTCGGATGACTTCTTCATATTTATTAACACAGTATTATGTTTATAAAGAAGGGAATACAGCCGATTGGGACTTGACTGGCTTAAAACAATATTACCAAGACTTACGCACACTCAATAATAGTTTTCGCGATCGCATTAATATTGGATGTGAGGCAGATGCTAATTTAAGCGTATTATCAACATTATTTTCAATTTCATCTTTATTAGCAGTCAGTTTAGAACACAATCTTAAAGAACAAAAAAACCTGTTTTTTGATTTCTCAAGTCCATTATCCTCGATGTGAAGCTCCCCAAAATCCATACCACCGAAGCATATGATGTTCTAAAAAACGTAAACTCATAAAAAAAAATTCTTGGATAGGGCGTTGAGACCAGCAGACATAAGCTTTTGTAATATAAGTGACGTGTACATTCGCAATACAGGCAGCCAACACACCTGTTAATAAACGATCATCAACTAACATTACAGATGTGGAGGCTTGCCCAGTTAAAGCCATAATTTTATGTAATCCATCAGGATAAGGCTTTTTTTTGACACCCGTAATATAACGCACGCCTGCATAATGCTGATTAAAATACTGAATACGGCTTACTAAAGGTTTATTAGATAATACAAATAGATTGTCAGCACCGAATATATTGATACAATCATGCAACCACTGGTGTAACTCCTCAACAGGTTGAGAAGCACCATCTGCAGCTAATACGCCATCAAAATCAAGCACCAACACTGCGACCCCTTGTTTTTTCAAAGTAACAGGTGATATTTGATATAATTGTTGGAGAGGCGGTGTATTTTTAACAATTGAGGCTAAAGTATGATGATAGCGATGCAACATCTGCATGCTAAAATAAATGCGTTTTAATAATTTCATGGTATGTCAGACAAAACCAAGTTTTTAAAACGCTTGGTTTTATCAAAATCTATCAACTAGGAATTTCCGAATACCATTTCGTGCCAAAAAACCCACCTTCTTTGGCAATCCAACCATTTTCTTCTATCATTTTTTTAAGACGTCTTTTCATCTCAGGCTCAGGAATTTTACCTTTACTGTATTTTTTAAACATCGCAAGTGCGTCTGAAAATTCCTTTTGATCCACTTTGCCATCATTATGAGCAAACGTGTCTAACATATCTTTCGCACGTTCTTCGGCATCCCGTTCCAAAACTAATCCCTTTTCTGACACCAATTGTCTCATGATAGCCAAGCCTTCTTCTATCCCAATACCATATTTAATACCTTCTTGAAGGATTTGTTTTTCTTCTTGACGATCAATATATTGATCATCAAAAACTTGAAGCATCACATACTCAACAAACTTCTGTCTAACATCATCCGAAATAGCCATAAGTAATATTTCCTCAAAAATTGAAAAAGATAATCGTATTCAACATTTAAATGGCACTATACCACTTTGTTCCAAATAATCCCCCTTCTTTGGCTTTCCAAGCATTTTCAATCATCATTTGCTTTAAACGTTTTTTGATATCATGCAAGGGTAATTTTCCTTTACATGCTTTATCCAATAATGTGCAGGCATCCTCAAATTCTTTTTGATCAATTTGTCCATCACTTGCGGCCTGTTCAAGAAATTGAGAGGCGCGATCTTCTGCCTCACGCTCTAACACCCATCCTTTTGCTGATACGACTTGAACAATAAGAGCTAAAGTCTCTTCCACTCCTATGCCATTTTTGACACCTACTTCTAAAATTCGTTTTTCTTCTTTACGATCAATGTATTGATCATCATACGCTTGGAGCGTTATAAATTCAATAAATGGATCCCGTATTTCTTTTGAAACTGCCATAATGTAAATGCTTCCTTAAAGGTTACCCGCTTGTCATATAGATGAAAACCACTTATTTTTACTAAAAAACCCGCCTTCTTTAGCCTTCCATCCATTATCCAATATTATCCGTTTTAACCGCTTTCTTAAGGCAGGATCATGTATTTTTCCTTTACATGCATCTTTGAATAAAGCAAAAGAATCTTCAAATTCCTTTTGATCAATGACACCATCATTAACTGCAAATTGATGTAAGATTTTTTTAGCACTTTCTTCAGCGACTCTTTCAATCACGAATCCTTTTTCAGCAGCCACTTGTCGGATAAGAGATAAGCCTTCATCTACCCCCATCCCCCTTTTTATCCCTTCTTCAAGGATTTCTTTTTCTTCTTGACGATCTATATATTGATCATCATAAACCCGAAGCATAATAAATTCAATGAATCGCTTTCTAATTAACTCAGAAATAGCCATAATTCATGCTCCTGAAAAAATAAGCGTTTTTTGTAAAACACTATTATAATTTATAATACTATAAAAATAGTTTTATTTTCAATATTAGCTAATGATAGAATTACCTATCCCAAATTTTATTGTAACATTTTTTAGGACAATGAATGAACATACACGAATATCAAGCAAAACAGTTATTTGCTCATTATGGCATCCCTGTACCTACCGGACATCCGGCAGGAAATGCTGAAGAAGCAAAACAGCATGCCCAAATTTTGGGCGGCGATAGTTGGATGGTTAAAGCACAAGTACATGCCGGAGGACGTGGTAAAGCGGGTGGAGTGAAACGTGCTAATAGTTTATCTGAAGTTATGGATATTAGTCACCAATTGATTGGGACACAGCTGGTAACGCACCAAACAGGTGCTGAGGGTCAGCCAATCCATAGCGTCTTGATTGAAAATACCACGGGA
>DAOVZS010000298.1 GCA_030635005.1 Thiomargarita sp.
GGATAACGGAATAATTAATAAATCATGGTAGAAAACGAACGCTTTAAATTAAATGCCCAGCTTGCTCAAATGCTCAAGGGTGGGGTCATCATGGATGTCGTGGATGCGAAACAGGCAGTGATTGCTCAAGAAGCGGGGGCTGTAGCGGTGATGGCACTTGAACGTGTGCCATCAGATATTCGTAGAGATGGGGGCGTTGCCAGAATGTCTGCGCCTGAGATGATTAAAGAAATTCAGGAAACAGTGACTATTCCAGTGATGGCAAAAGTGCGGATTGGTCATTTTGTTGAGGCACAGATTTTACAAGTGCTGAAAATAGATTATATTGATGAAAGTGAAGTGCTCACACCTGCTGATGAAGAATGTCATATTGATAAGAGTCAATTTGCGTTACCATTTGTATGTGGAGCCCGTAATTTAGGGGAAGCGTTGCGACGTATTCAAGAAGGGGCTGCCATGATTCGGACAAAAGGAGAAGCAGGCACAGGTAATGTAGTAGAAGCGGTGAGACATATGCGTACGTTAAATCGTGAAATCCGACAACTTTCGAATATGCCTACAGAAGAAGTAGTGGCTTTTGCTAAGGCTCATTATATCCCGTATGATTTGGCCCTTGAGGTGAAAAAATTAGGACGTTTACCTGTCGTCAATTTTGCTGCGGGAGGAATTGCAACCCCAGCTGATGCTGCATTGATGATGCAATTAGGGTGTGATGGGGTTTTTGTGGGTTCGGGTATTTTTAAATCAGGAAATCCTGTGTTATGTGCACGTGCTATTGTCAATGCAGTGACACATTATGCCCATCCTGAAAAATTGCTTGAGGCGTCCATGGGATTAGGCAAAGCAATGGCGGGTTTGGAAATCAGTCTCATTCCTAAAGATCAGATTTTAGCCAATAGAGGATGGTAACAAAAGTTATCGGTGTTCTTGATTTACAAGGGGGTGTACAAGAACATCTGGCACATCTTCAGGCGTTAAGCATTCCGACTAAAACAGTCAAACTGGCAAAGGATTTAAAAGGATTGGGGGGGTTAATTATTCCTGGGGGAGAAAGCACATGTCTCATGCGTTTAATGCATGTTTTTAATCTTATAGAGCCCATCTTACAAGAATATCACGCTGGTTTGAAGATTTTTGGCACATGTGCGGGCACAATTGTATTATCTTCTCATGGATTTATTGACATTGATATCAAGAAAAATGCTTTTGGAGGACAATTAGACAGTTTTTCGAGTGAAGCTGTGATTCCTGAAATCTCTTCAAAACCGATTCCTTTAACCTTTATTCGTGCGCCTCAGATCGTACGTGCTGGTTCAGAGGTCACGGTGTTACTTCGTATTAATCATTATATGGCTGCTGTTGAAACCTCAGGTATTTTAGCAACAATTTTCCATCCAGAATTAACACCGTCTTTAGCGTTTCATAGGTATTTTGCTCAAAAATGTGGTTTTTTAGTATCTGATGAAGAAGATTTTGAGTGGAATCGACATACTTGGATGAATCATTAGCTCATGTTACGCATAAATTTTTTTATTGTACCTAGGGCGTTGCCCCAGGCTGATATGTTATCCCCTTTCTGGGGAAA
>DAOVZS010000064.1 GCA_030635005.1 Thiomargarita sp.
AAATACGACCTTCCGCGACAATCCTTATTAAAAGCACAATTAGAAAAAATTGCCCAAGTCCCTGGTTTGTCTAAAAATATGTATGAAATTGTGTTTAAAAGTTTATAACTTTAAGCCTTGGTTGTCTCTTTAAAACTTGTCAGGTCTTATTGTGCCTGCGATCTGGCAGGTTTTGGTGCGACTGTTTAGTGTAAGATCGATTAGTTATACATAACATAAGATAACATTTTATTCGGAGAAATATCTTCTCCTTCTGGCCAGCACAAACCTCCCAATAAATCAATGGATACTTTTTGAAAATAACGAAAATTTTTTAAACGCCAAAAAATTTCTCTGTTCGTGATCAAAGATGTTAAATCTAAATCAAGTTTTTTCCCCCCTTCCATAGTTAGGTGCAGTTGAAAATTATGAACAGGTTTAACATCTACTGCTTTTTCCCAGGGCGTTTTAATTGTTGATTTCATTCCATTTTTCCAGTAATTCTGCTTTATTAGCTAAAATAAATTCTTTGATTTTTTTGGATTGCTTAGGTGGCATTTGTCCTGCCATCAGTTCACCTTTTTCAAGATGAAAAGAACCTGCATAATCTCCATAAATTCCATGACAATGAGGTGGAACATGGTCATCTATGTAAATATAAATTGAAATTCCAAAAAAAAATGCAACTCTAGGCATGTTATTTATCCCGGTTTAGTATTGTAGGGTGGGTAAGTGGGCACAATATTCTAAAATAGTATAATAAAACTAAACTGCCCACTTGCCCACCAGAACTCGTAAATAACTCAAAATGATTTGAGAGTTCAAGGCACTACAATATATCCTATAAATTCTGATTCAGATAAGGTTTATTATTAATGTGCCATTTCCCAATTATCCCCAATCCCAATATTAACAGGGACATCAATGGGTAGGGCAACGGCACACATGGTATCGGAAAGTATCTGGGAGACCTTATCTATTATAGATTCATGGGTTTCTAATACCAGTTCATCATGTACTTGTAAAATCAATTTTGCGTCTAAATCTTGAATCTGGTGATCAATGGCTAAGAGGCTTTTTTTCAAAATGTCAGCGGAAGTGCCTTGAAGGGGCATGTTGATAGCGGTGCGTTCTGCATGTTTGCGACGTTGAGGATTGCGGGAATGAATGTCGTGAAGATATAAACGACGTCCAAAGAGTGTTTCAACATACGCTTGTTGTTGGGCTAATAGGCACGTTTCTTCCATATAATTTTTGACACCAGGATAACGGGCAAAGTAGAGATCAATATATTTTTGTGCTTCTGCACGTTTTACGCCTAATTGTTTGGCTAAGCCAAAAGCTTGCATGCCATAGATTAATCCAAAATTCACGGCTTTTGCATTACGACGTTGTTCTGTGGTGACGTCTTCAAGAGCAACATCAAATACTTCAGAGGCGGTTGCTTTATGAATATCTTCACCCGCTGCAAAGGCACCGAGTAATTTTGCGTCTTGTGATAAATACGCCATAATGCGGAGTTCAATTTGTGAATAATCTGCTGTGATTAAACGATATCCTTTTTTGGCGACAAAAGCCTGACGAATACGGCGCCCTTCAGGACGTCGAATGGGAATATTTTGGAGGTTGGGATTGATTGAGGATAATCGACCCGTAGCTGTCACCGCTTGTTGATAAGAGGTATGGATACGTCCTGTTTTAGGATTTATTTGGTGTTGTAACGCATCGGTGTAGGTGGATCTTAATTTGATTAAACTACGATATTCTAAGACTAATTTAGGCAGGGGATACGTTAATGCTAATTCTTCTAAGACGTCAACAGCAGTGGAAGGCTCTTTTTTAGGTGTTTTTTTCAAAACGGGCAATTGTAAGGTTTCAAATAAAATCATTTGCAATTGCTTGGGGGAATTGAGATTAAATTCTATACCTGCCAGTATATAGGCTTCTTTTTGAATGGATTCTAGGCTTTTGGTTAAATCAAGGCTTTGTTGATAGAGTACTTTGGCATCTACTTTGACGCCATTGCGTTCCATACGCATTAATACGGGAATCAAGGGCATTTCTAGTGTGGTAAAAATGCTGTTGAGTTTGGGCGGTAATTTGGAGTAGAGCGCATGATGCAATTGTAACATCGCAGAGACATTTTCAGCAGCATATGACGTTGCTGTTTCTAACTCTATTTGGTTGAAAGATAATTGTTTTTTACCTTTTCCGACCACATTTTCATATTTTATAAGGGTTAAATCTAAATATTTTAAAGCCATTGATTCTACATCATGCTGTGTCGCCGTACTTTCTAATACATAAGATTCTAGCATCGTATCATAAGCGAGATTGCCTAACTGAATGCCATAATTAGCCAAGACGTGGGCATTATATTTCAAATTGTGTCCCACTTTTGCTTTGGATTCTAAAAAAGGTTTGAGTGCTGCTAATACGGCATCCAGTGATAATTGTTGTTGTGCCCCGAGATAGTCATGTCTCAAGGGGATATAAGCAGATTCTCCTTCTGCCACTGCTAATGAAATGCCCACAATTTCTGCTTCTAAATAATCTAGGCTTGTCGTTTCGATGCTAAAAGCAAACAATTTAACTTCTTCAAGACGTTTTAACCAGCTCTGAAAATCTTCCTGATTGAGAATGGCTTGTTTTTTATGATGTGTCGGTGTAATGGTATGTATATCAATGTTTGTGGTCGGTGTTAATGTTAATTCTAATGGATTATGGGATAAGGGCACATCACATTTTAGCGTGATCAGTTTTTGGGTTAAGGGTAAATGGGCGAGGGCATCACGTAGATTTTCACCGACTTTTCCCTTAATACTGGATGCATTATGAATCACCTCTTTTAAACTACCATACTGTTTAAGCCATTTTACGGCAGTTTTAGGTCCTACCTTATTCACACCCGGCACATTATCTACCGTATCTCCCACTAATGTGAGATAATCTATGAATAAATGCGGTGGAATGCCAAATTTCTTTTCTATCCCTTGCACATCTAAATGCGTGTTATGCATGGTATCTATTAACGTGATTGTCGGCGTGACTAATTGGGCAAAATCTTTATCACCTGTAAAAATTAAGGTTTCCATGCCTGCCTTGTCTGCTTTTTTCGCCAAGGTACCAATCACATCATCCGCCTCAACCCCTCTTTCTATTAATACAGGAAAGCCTAAAGCGTGTACCATCTCATGTACAAAAGGAATTTGTAGCCTTAAATCATCAGGCATATGCGGACGATGTGCTTTATATTGCGGATAAAGGGTATGCCGAAACGTAGGTCCTTTCGCATCAAAGACAACGGCTGCATAGGTGGGATGATATTGTTTTAATATCCTTTGAAGCATTTTTGACATACCATACACCGCACCTGTGGGTACACCTTGTGCGTTAAAAAAATCAGATATGGCATGAAATGCGCGATAGAGATAAGATGAACCGTCTATGAGTATTAATGTTTTCATGGGTGTGGATATTTGGGAAATGGGTATAATAAATAACTGATGTTACGCACTCTATTTCTAATTCTTTCTAATTCTGTAAATCCACAATTCACTCTCCTAAATCTCAGGAGAGCTCCAATACAGTTTATTTTTCAATACTGGCCAAATAGGCTTTGATATCTTTTGCTGACATCCCTTCTAATCTGTCATGTGCTGAGAACTGGCTGACTACATCACGTGCTGCCATCCCTTCTAATCTGTCATGTGCTGCCATGCCTTCTAATCTGTCATGAGCTGAGAACTGACTGACTACATCATGTGCTGCCATGCCTTGCAATCTGTCACTTGGATCTAATAAGTGTAAATGCTCTCTTGTGAAATCTTTTGAAAATTCTGTAATGTTATAAGGCATTTTACCTCCCTTTACTTTGTATAATGCATACAGTTGATTTAAGATTGCTTGCTCTTCTGGATAGTGCCATTGGTAGTTTTTATTCCCAAAGACAAACCCTTTTTCTTGATTGCTAAATAATTGCCATAACGCATTTTGAGTTTCCATTGTAATGTTTTTTAAAACAATGATACGGATAATACGATTACCCCATGTTAAATCAATAATGCCAGGCTTCACTTTGGTAAACTGCATGTTTTTTAATAATTTTGCAGGGTAACGTGTACAAATAGCATATAATTTGAATTTTGATTCAGGTAATAATTTTTGTAATGAGGGGCTGATTACTTTTCGATAATTACTATAATATCCGATCAACTCTTCAAGTGCCCAGCCGTCTAAAGTTTCGGCATAGGATTTGTAGGTGATGATATTATAATCGTTTAATTCTTCTAAGCCTGCGACTGTTTCCTTTAAAGCGATCCCTTCTGTTTTTCTCAGAATAACAATATCCACATATTGTTTTTTGAGAGAGACATCTTTTTCTAAATCTACTTCAAAATTTGAATGGGTAAAATAATCTGTTAAACTAAGGCCAAACAGTTGATGCCATTTGATAATATCCTTGGATTCTTTTTCCTTCTCTTCTTTATTCATCTTCTTTTTTGATGTGTCATGTTTTATCTATGATATTATATTTATTTACATTTAACAAGCATTAACCATTAACCTTGTCTGAATCAGAATTGGGAAGGGGCACAATCTATTGGTTGTGTTTGTGCCTTTCATTAATTCTCCTCATTCTTAAATTCTGTAAATTCTGATTCAAACAAACATTATCCTCGAAATCAGAATTTAACCTTGTCTGAATCAGAATTTACAGGATTTAAGAATTTTCAGAATTGGGAAAGGGCACAGGCACAATCTATTGGTTGTGTTTGCGCCTTTCATTAATTCTCCTCATTCTTAAATTCTGTAAATTCTGATTCAAACAATGAAAAGAGCTCCCACGTATCAGTTATACTATATAATTTAAGGAAAATGATGATGTCACTTTATGAACAAGATTATTGTGCGTGGGTTACGCAACATATTAACTTATTAAAATTAAAACAATTAACACAGATGGATATTAAAAATTTGATTGAGGAATTGGATGATATGGGCGCTCATCAACATCATGCTTTGTTAAATCGTTTGCGTATTTTACTTGCACACTTACTCAAATGGCAGTATCAAGCGCGTTATCGTAGCCGTTCTTGGAATGCGACTATTTTTGAACAACGTGTTCAAATTGAAGAGTTATTAGAAAGAAGTCCCAGTTTACAGTCAACTTTATTAGCAAAAATTGAAAAATCTTATCCAAAAGCACTTAAGCTTGCGGCAAAAGAAACGGGTATTCATGTGTCTGTCTTTCCATCGGATTGTCCGTATTCCCATCAAGAAATTTTAGATGAAAATTTTTATCCTTAAAAAATATTCACGTTATATATGAGCACACCGAACGTCACAGCTGATAGTTTAACCTTTGTTGAAAAACATCTTCATTTTTTATTAACATCCCTTGATGGGGTGATTCAAGGTGCACGTCATCATCCTGAAAAAGATGCCCTGTATCATTCCTTACAAGTATTTCAATTGTCTTACGATTCTTGTGATGATCCTGAATTATGGGCAGCGGCTTTGTTACATGATGTGGGTAAAGCCGTGAACAGTGCATCACATGCTACTATTGGTGCTGATGAGTTAGAAGGCATTTTAACACCTCGTATTGTATGGCTGATTCGACATCATTTACATTTATTGGCAGCACCGCAACGGACACGTCGTTGGTTACATCAGACGCCACAATTAAAAGATCTTGAATTATTACGCATTTGGGATACCGAGGGGCGTTCGCCTCATGCAACGGTGATGTCAGCTACTGAAGCACTTGATATTGTGATGGCACATGCGCCTGTTATTTTATATCAGCAGGATATGACTGCCTATTACCATAATAAGCCATTATTATGTCATCACGTATCCTAGGGCGCTGCCCCAGGCTGATATATGTCGCCCTTTCAGGGCTTATCAATTTAAGGCGTTGCTTTGTACTTATGAAAAAACTCGAATTACGTGAATCGCTTGCGCTTGAAGCTGCACGTTTAATGTATGAAGAAGGAGTAGAACAGTATTTTGATGCGAAACGTTTGGCAGCAAAACGTCTTTTTGGAGGGCAGGGTGAAAAAAATATGCGTTATCGCCCGCAAGATTTGCCTTCAAATGGTGAAATACAAGCAGCATTGAGACAAATTGTTCAATATAGTGAGGGAGAATTGAATCAAGTACGTCTTTTTGTCATGCGTGTCATCGCTTTTGAAACGATGAATGCATTGATTCCCTTTAAACCCAGATTGATTGGTTCGGTGAGTACAGGGCATGTACGCAAAGGCAGTGATATTGATTTACACGTCTTCACCGAAAGCCTTGAAGACATTGAAACGTATATTGAACAATTAGGCTGGCGGTTTAAGACAAAACAAGTGACGGTACGTGTGAGTAATGATTATAAAGATTATAGTCATATTCATTGTAAACGTATTTTTCCTATTGAGTTATCCATTTATTCATATGATGATATTCGGGTGACGCAACGGAGTAGTACTGATGGTAAGCCGATTATACGTTTAAAACCAGCAGCACTGGAGCGCTTGATGAATGAACAACATCATTCTGAATGGGAGAACTATTTAGCCACGGGTGAGATTGAAGGGATTGATTTATTTCAATGAATTGACGCGTAACCCTAAAGAACATAAGATCTTCGGTTCTTGAACCCTGCCAGTGTCATGAATGACACACAGCCTATGATCACGATACAAGTTGAGCGCAGTTGCGGTGAATCTTTTATCTGATACCTGATTGTGCAAATGATCATTTAAGATATCAACAGCATACGCTTGTAAGGGACATTTAGAAATAGTCTTAATGACTTCTTCTAAATCAGGATCTAATAATCCCCCTGTTTTGAGGAGATAGTCTTTGAGGCGATAATATGTGCGATAACGTGCACTGTTTTTTCGTCCTAAACAGCTACTGGCGTCATTTTTTTCATTTTTCAACATTTGTTCAATGCCCATTTGCACGTTATGATGATGCTTAGGGCTACGTGCTAAAGCAGGCGTTTCTGGCTCACAAGCTGCCAATTTAAAAATATCATCTAAGGAATCGCTGATAATTGTGCCTTTATCATCTAACCACATCATGGCATCATTACCTGCTGGAGTATCAATATAAACTAATACGCCCTCAGGTTGGCGATGTTTGGGATGATATGCTTTACTGGCATGCACTACCGCAGGTAAAGCGGGGATAATCTCTTCTAATGTGGGATCTGCTTTAATGGCTTTTGTCCATACTGCATAGGCTTCTGAGACTAAATCGACTTCATTATCAGCCTCACCGTCTAAAACACCTGTTTTTTCATGATATAAGTCTTGCAGACTGTTTTGAGTGTCATCCTCTTCAAAAAATTCTTCATCAGTGCCCACTACTTCTGCATTTTCAGTTAAACGGTTTTTTAAACGCCCGCGTAAATTAATAATTTTTTCTACCCCTTCTGCGGGTAAAAATGAATAACATAAGATATTTTGGGCTTGTTGTCCAATACGATCCACACGCCCTACCCGTTGAATTAAGCGAATAATTGCCCACGGTAAATCATAATTCACCACAATAGCGGCATCTTGTAGATTTTGCCCTTCTGATAACACATCGGTGGCTATTAATACCCTAATTTCATTTTTCACCGTTTTTTCATTGCTGATAGGACTAAATTGCCACGCTAATGCAGTTGGGTTTTTGATATTTCCTGTGGCTAAGGCGATATCTGTCAGTCCACGTGCACACAATTCTTTATGTAAATACACCGCTGTATCAGCAAATTGCGTAAAAATCAATATTTTATCTTCGGGGTGTTTTTGGGTCAACATCTCTTCTAAGGTTTTGAGTTTGGCATCATTGGAAGCCTGCCAAGCCCCACAATCCGTTAAAATATCAAATAAGGTTTCTGAATCCTTTTTTAATTCTTTCCTTAAAGCAGAAGAGAAAAAATGAGATGGCAGCCATTTAAAACGTTTTGTTTTTTTCGTTTCTTCATATAAACCATACAGTTTCGCAGCCCGTTCTTGAAAATCACTCCATGTTTTCAAAGAAGCTTTAATCTCAGTATCAGCGTCATCCTCGTCATCTTTAAAACGGCTATCAAAAGACGCAATATCTTGACTGCCTATTGGAATATCTTTGTCATTCTCAAGTGCATAGACATACACACTGTTACGTAAAATCAAACGTTCCAGTGATAACATAAAGACTTCACCGCTACTTTCTAAACGCTTAAATAAATTAGTCCGACAAAAACCAATTAAGCGCTGCCCACTTTTTGATAAGTCTTTTATAATTTTTTCTTCTGTAGCGGATATGTGACACGGGGCATCCAGATATGCGCCTAAACCATAACGGGGGAGATTAAGGGCAGCAATTTTAGTCACCACGTCTTCAGAATACAATTTGGCATATTGATCATTTACCTCAAAAGTAGCTGTTTTAGGTAAACGTGCGGGAAAATAAGCCCGTGTGCCATTGTCTAGTGGTAAATATTTTTGTCCTTTGTCAAGATCAGTCAATGCATAATTCTCAAGAATAAAGCTACGGGTACGACGTACCATGTATAATCGCATCAATTTACGCCAATCTTCAGGTTCATCACTTTTTTCATACGCTGCTATTGAATGAATAGCGCATTGATGTTTATGCTTAAATTTTTCAACGCCTCCGATATTGAAAATCATTTTTTCAGGACAAACGGGGAGTTTTTCGTCTTCTGTAATAAAAAGTCTGAGTTGATTGGCTAAATCTAAGTATGTCTTATTATAAGGTGTGGCTGAAAGTAAAATGACTTTACAATCATTTCTTTCAATATAATGTCTAATGGCTTTATAGCGTTGCCCGTCTCGATTGCGTAAATTATGACTTTCATCAATAATGATTAAATGATAACGTTTGTACTGTGCTAATTTTTTAACCATGGTGATGGATAACACTTCTGCCATTTTAAGATATTTTTGACAATAGCTTATTTTCCACATATCTACGAGATTTTTAGGGCAAATAATCAGGGTTTCATGTCGATACACATTTTCAAAGATTTTAGCTAAAACAATCGCCATGAGCGTTTTGCCTAATCCCACGACATCTCCAATTAAGACGCCATTGCGTTGGCTTAAATGTCGGGCTGCAAGTCGCACGGCAGCGGATTGATATTCAAATAATTTGTTACCAAATTCACGGGGTACGGTGAATTCATTTAAGCCCGCTCTGGCTTCTTGACTGAGATGATACGCCATTTTGAGATAAATATGATAGGGAGGGATTAGACGGTCACATGCCCAACTTTGTTCAATTATTTCAATCAGTTGTGTTGAAATATCAATACACCAACGATCTTGCCAGCGTTCTTGAAACCAACTTGCCAATTTCTGACACGCATCCCCTTCCACAACATCAATATTAAGTTCTCCTTGTCCTGATAATCCCGCATATGTGAGATTACTACTGCCTAAATAACCAATGACAGGGCTAAATTTATCCTTACGAAATAAGAGATACAATTTAGCATGTAGTGTACTGCGTAAAAAAAGTTTTAAAATGACTTTTTTATCTTTGAGTTGTTGTGCTAATCGACGTAACGTGGCTTCTTGTGTATTACTTGGGATACTGTGTGCTAATTGTGCTCTAAATTCTATGGCCAGCTTTCTCTTAAATAAGACTGCTTGTTTATTATCTATAGGGAATGTTTGGGGTTTATCTCCTGACATCCCAATTAATAAGCGACAACATGTGCCCTCTCCCCCTATAAACTTATCAATATACGTTTCTAAATGTTGCCACCCGCTCAGTCTAAAATAACCAATACAAAAATCAGCACGATAGGCAACTTTTAAGGTATCTTGTAGGGTAGGGAGTAGGTATTGTTCTAGATTATCGAAGATTTTTGGCATAATAAATGTGGTTTTTAAATTCCTTATTATATATTAATTTTAGGGAGAGCACTTACCCACCCTAATATATCAGCCTGAGGCTACGCCCTAAGATTCCTTTCTCAATTTCCTAATCCTAGCAATTGTCAGTTTTGTTTTTTGAGCGATTGTTTTATCGTCTAAGATATCTAATAAGGCACAAGCGATGTTGAGTTGTCCTTCAAGCATACCAGCCTTCTTACCCACCACAATCCCAGCCTTTTTACCAGCCACGATACCAGCCTTCTTACCCACCACAATCCCAGCCTTTTTACCCACCGCAATCCCAGCCTTTTTACCCACCGCAATCCCAGCCTTTTTACCCACCGCAATCCCAGCCTTTTTACCAGCTACGATACCTTTTTGTGTGGCTTCATCTAATAAGGTGACCTCATTTTTCAAAGCACGTTCACGTATGTCTGCTAAATCACGAATCGGAATATCAGCACTGATATCTTGCAATAATTTATAAGCAGTTTTCACAGGTGGA
>DAOVZS010000186.1 GCA_030635005.1 Thiomargarita sp.
AGGATCTGCTAACGGATTCCGATAACGAAATTCACTGGCAATCTCAACGACACACGGTATTTTAGCCAAAGACTCAATCCAATAACGTGCTGTCAAACCTGCATGGTAACTGGTACCACAGGCAATAATTTGCACCGCCTTAATATTTTCAAATAAATCCTTGGCTTTCGATCCAAAAGCAGCTTCTAACACACGCCCTTTATAAATACGTCCTTCTAAAGTATCGGCAATCGCACGAGATTGTTCAAAAATTTCCTTATGCATGTAATGACGATATTCACCGCGCTCTACCGCATCAGCTTGATGCTGACTAACATGTTCAGGACGTTGAACGACAGTACCCGTATGATCAATAATGCGATAGTGATCACTTTGAATATCAACAATATCACCATCTTCTAAAAAAATGACCCTATTTGTGACTGGAATTAAGGCAGCAATATCAGAAGCCACAAAATATTCATCAATACCTATCCCAAGAATTAAAGGACTGCCTCGACGGGCTGCCAATAAACGATTCGGGGATTGCGTCTCAATCACCGCAATGGCATACATTCCTTCAAGGACTTGCACAGTCGCTTTAACAGCATCATAGAAATCCATGCCCTGCTGTAAATAATCATGCATCTGATGTACGATGACTTCAGTATCCGTTTCGGAATGAAATTCATATCCCTTATCTTCTAGCGACTGACGTAATTGCACATGATTTTCAATAATGCCATTATGCACGACTGCAATATCATCTTTGGACATATGAGGATGGGCATTGTGTAAGCTAGGTTTGCCATGCGTTGCCCAACGTGTATGAGCAATCCCCAAATGTGACGAGAACGGCTGTTTTTTTAAAGCTGCTTCTAAGCCCCTCACTTTACCCGTCACCCGTTTCCGTGCTATCTTTTGTGCATTAATGATAGCCAGTCCTGCTGAATCATAACCACGATATTCGAGACGTTTTAAGCCTTCCATGAGAATAGGCACAACATTGCGTTGTGCTACAGCACCAATAATACCGCACATCTTAATAAATTCCTTTATTTGTGTGTCAACTGATTAATCTTTTGCTAACCAATTTCCCAATGCTGAAAGTGCAGAATGACGTGTTAAATCAACATGCAGTGGTGTAATCGAGACAAAAGAATGATTAATCGCATGAAAATCTGTACCAAAACCTGCATCTTGTTCCAGCCCCGCTGGACCAATCCAATACACGGGATGATTATGAGGATCAAGACTTTTAATAGAGGGCTCTGCACGGTGACGACTGCCTAAACGCGTCGCTTGCATCCCTTTTAAATCTTTCCAAGGACAATCTGGAACATTAATATTTAAAATACTATTAATAGGCAAGTCTAAATCATCAGCCTGTAAACGGGATAAAATCGTTTTCACCACAGTGGCTGCTGTTTGATAATATTGGGGAGTAAAACTTGCAGTTGAAATCGCTAAAGCGGGTAATCCTAAAAAACGTCCCTCCATAGCAGCGGCGACTGTGCCTGAATAAATCACATCATCTCCTAAATTAGCTCCTGAATTAATACCTGCTATCACCATATCAGGGAGCGTATCAAATAAACCTGAGAGTGCTAAATGGACACAATCAGTAGGCGTACCATTAACATAAAAAAATCCATTTGGTGCGGTTTTAACACGAAGAGGATATTCTAACGTTAAAGAATTACTGGCTGCACTGCGATTACGTTCTGGGGCAATGACGGTGACTTCAGCAATTTTTTTTAATGTTTCAACTAAACATAAAAGCCCTGGAGCTTGATATCCATCATCATTACTGACTAAAATTTTCATGGTATTTGGTTAAGGCGATATTTTTGATTGTTTGAAATGAGAAAATTGAGACAATAACGCCATTTACTTTTTAGCATGTTTCTCTAATCCAAAAAAATTTCGGATATGCGTCATAATGTCTGAATAGATTTTTGATATTTTTCATTTTTTTAATTAAATAACGCTGTTGTTCTGGAATCGCAGGATGCATATTTGCACGTTTTAAATATCAGATTTTTTTTCAATATTTATTAAGGCGATATCTTGTTTAAAGCTAATTCGCGCATATCTAAAGCGAGTTGAAAATCTGATTGTATGTTTAAAGCTTGATTAAAATCTGCGATTGCTTTTGTGAAATACTCTAACTGTGCTTTGGCAATACCACGATTTGTAAAGCTTTTATAATCTTCTGGATTGGATTTTAAGGCGTTATCAAAACTGATGATGGCTCTTTGTAACTCTCCCAATTTAAGCAGTGCGTTTCCCCGTATATACCATGCTTCCGAATAATCCGCTTTGAATCTTAACGTTTTATCAACACTTTCAATGGCTTTTTGAAAATCTCCTAATATAAACAGTATAATGCCACGATTGTACAATGCTTCCGGGAAATCAACTTTAAATTGCAATGCTTTGTTATAACTCCTCAGTGCTATTTCTAAACGATGAGACTTAGCCAAAATATTTCCACGATTATATAATGCTTTAGGGTAATCTTTTTTATATTTTAAAGCCTTATTAAGACTTTTGAGTGCCTCTTCCTTTTTTCCTAACTGAAATAGTGCAATACCATAATTATTCCAAATAGAATGATCAGACTTTTTGAATTTTAATGCTTGTTCATAACTGTCTATCGCTTCTTCTACCCGTCCAAGCTTAAAAAATGCAATTCCACGATTGTAAAGTGCTTCATAGTAGTCTGATTTCAGTGTTAATGCTTTATCAAAACTACTGATAGCTTCGTCAAACTGTTCCAGTTCTGAAGATTCTGTTCCATTATTAAACCAATCTATTGCTGATTTTTGATCCAGTTTATTCTCTGGAGTGGGTATTTCTTCATCAGTAGTGGCTTCTGGTTCGAGTATTTCTTCGTCAGCAGTGGCTTCTGGTTCGGGTATTTCTTCGTCAGGAGTGACGTTAGAATCGATGATTTCAGGTTCAAATTCATCAATAATGACTTCAGATGGGAGTTCCTCGATCTCTAAAATTGGGGGGGGGCTGTTTTTTGATAACTACAACCAATATTCATCATACAAAAACATAAGACAATCAAATGACCATTTTTCATTAAATAACTACCTGTAAAGCTAAAATGCTTATCTTTTGTGAATGTTTAATATAGTACACTATTATGAATCATATTTCAATCAGAAAAACTGTGAGATAAAAAAATGCACACATTTATTATTCAAATTGATCCCATGACTGGGGAGAAATATATTAATGTTCCTTTGAGACAACAACAATTAGTAGAACATCCTATTTATAATAAAGGATCTGCATTCTCTGCGGTTGAACGGGAACAGCTTGGTTTACAGGGACTTTTCCCTCGACACCAATCTTCAATGAAAGAACAATTGTGTCGTGTGTATGATAACTATTCCTTAAAAAAAACATCGATTGAAAAATTTATCTTTTTACAGAGTTTACTTGATCGTAATGAAACTTTGTTTTATCGTCTATTATTAACACATGCTGAGGAAATGCTACCGATTGTGTATACGCCAACTGTCGGTGAAGCAGCAAAAACCTATAGTCACATGTTCCGTCGTCCACGCGGTTTATATATCCCAGCAGACAAGATATCACAAATTGATACATTGTTGGATAATGCACAGTTTTCAAATATCAGTCTTATTGTGGTTACTGATGGAGAGCGTATTTTGGGATTGGGTGATCAAGGTGTGGGGGGAATGGCGATTCCTGTAGGAAAAATCAGTTTGTATGTTGTGGGCGCAGGAATTCCACCTGCCTTATGTCTACCTATATTGCTTGATATGGGGACGAATAATGAAGAATTATTGAATGATCCTTTATATTTAGGCGTGAGACATCGACGTTTGACGGGTGATCGTTATGATGAGGTGATTGAAGCATTTGTCAACGGTGTTAAACGTCATTTTCCACAAGCTTTATTACAATGGGAAGATTTTGGTAAACATCACGCCTTACGTTTATTAAAACGTTATCAAAATCGCTTATGTTCTTTTGATGATGATATCCAAGGCACTGGGGCGGTGACTGTGGCCGCTTTGTATTCGGCGATGGCGATAAAGAAGGAAAAACTCAAAGATCAACGTTATGTTTTTTTTGGATTTGGTCAAGCTGGCTATGGGATTGCCAGTTTATTGATAAATGCTTTGATAGAAGAGGGTTTATCAATACAAGAGGCAAAAGAACGCATTTATCCAGTGGGACACAATGGCTTGGTATTTGATGATATGAATCCCCATGAATATCAAGCACCTTTTGCATGTTCACGTACTCCGAATTGGTCGTCAGGTCGCGTTGATCTGTTTGAAACGATAGTACATACAAAAGCAACGGTGCTTATTGGCACATCAGGATTATTTGCAGCATTTACTGAAAAAGCATTCTTAAAAAAAAATTAAAAGAATGAAAAACCAGCCATTTTTGCCTTGTCGA
>DAOVZS010000146.1 GCA_030635005.1 Thiomargarita sp.
ATTATAGCAATAATTTCAATCCCATAAAAATCATTAATAAATATGACTACAAACAGTACTTCTTCAACAAAAATAGAGGACAACAATAAGGAATTCGAATTTTGTCGTCCAGAATTATACATTAATCGTGAATTAAGCTTACTTGCTTTTCATCGACGTGTGTTAGCACAAGCAAAAGATGAAGATATGCCTTTATTAGAATGTTTGCGGTTTTTATGTATCGCTTGTACCAATTTAGATGAATTTTTTGAAGTGCGGGTTGCTGGATTGAAAGAACAAGCCGCTTTTGGTTCAGTACAAGCGGGTGCTGATAATCTTTCACCCTTAGAAGTGCTTAATCATATTAGCATTGATGCGCATGAATTTATTGAAGAACAATACCAATTATTGAATGATAAGATTTTTCCTGCATTAGAACAAGAAGGGATTTGTTTTCTAAAGCGTGATCAGTGGAATCAAGCACAAGGTAAATGGGTAAAAGACTATTTTGATAATGAGTTATTGCCTATTTTAAGCCCTATTGGCTTAGATATCGCCCATCCTTTCCCACGTATTCTGAATAAAAGTTTAAATTTTATTGTCTCTCTGAAAGGTAAAGATGCGTTTGGGCGTGATAGTGGTATGGCAGTGGTACAAGCTCCACGTTCTTTGCCCCGAATTATTCCATTGCCTGCTGAATTATCTGAACATCCTCATGACTTTATTTTTCTTTCCTCCATTCTCCATGCGTATGTAGAATATTTATTTCCGGGTATGAAAGTCACGGGTTGTTATCAATTTCGGGTCACCCGTAACAGTGATTTATTTGTGGATGAAGAAGAAATCGATGATTTATTGCGGGCGTTAGAAGGTGAATTACCGGGTCGTCGATATGGTGATACCGTGCGTTTAGAAGTGCCTGATAATTGCCCTGATAAAATGATTAATTTTTTATTAAAACATTTTCAACTGACGAAACAAGACTTATATCAGGTCAATGGGCCTGTTAATCTCAATCGTCTTTTAACGTTACCTGATTTAGTCAACCGCCCAGATTTAAAATTTCCCAGTTTTACACCCAGTTTACCAACGCATTTAAAGCGAAATTTATTTACCACGATCCGCGAAGGGGATATATTGCTACACCATCCCTTTCAATCTTTCACTCCCGTGGTTGATTTTGTACGTCAAGCCGCTGCCGATTCGCAAGTATTAGCAATCAAACAAACCTTATATCGCACCGGTGCAAATTCTGTATTAGTCGATGCCTTAGTCGATGCTGCACGTTCTAATAAAGAAGTCACCGTAGTAGTTGAATTACGAGCACGTTTTGATGAAGAAGCGAATATTGAATTAGCGAATCGCTTACAAGAAGCAGGGGCTCATGTGGTATATGGGGTAGTGGGCTATAAAACCCATGCCAAAATGATTATGGTCGTACGTCGTGAAGGTAAAAAGCTTCAACGTTATGTTCATTTAGGCACAGGTAATTATCATGATCGTACCGCACGTATTTATACCGATTATGGTTTATTAACTTGTAATAGGGAAATTGGGGAAGATGTGCATAAGATGTTTATGCAATTAACGAGTTTGGGACGAAGTACAAAATTAAAGAAAATGTTGCAATCTCCCTTTTCATTACATACAGGCTTGATAGAACGTATTGAACGAGAAACGGAAATAGCACGTCAAGGCAAACCTGCTTATATTATTGTAAAAATCAACGCTTTGACAGAATGTCAAATAATCCGTACTTTATATAAAGCCTCCATGGCAGGCGTGAAAATTGACTTAATTGTACGGGGAATCTGCTGTTTAAAACCAGGTATTCCAGGAATTTCTGAAAATATTCATGTTCGTTCAGTGGTGGGACGATTTCTTGAACATACCCGTACTTTTTATTTTTTGAATGAGGGGAAAGAAGAGGTTTTTTGTGCCAGTGCTGATTGGATGACACGAAATTTATTAAAACGTGTCGAAGCCTGTTATCCTATTGAAGATGTAGCACATAAAAAACGCATCATTGAACAAGGCTTAAAATTATATTTAGACGATAATACGCAAGCGTGGATTCTTGATAGCGAAGGTCATTATACGCGTTTAAAGGCGACCACACAGCCTATCTCTGCCCAACAAACCTTATTGCAATTGTTAACTGTGTGAATTACTATTTTGTCTGAAACAAAAGGCATGAGCACTCTCCTAAAATCCAGGAGAGCCATTATGCCTTAGACAGATAAAAAAAATTTCAAGAAAACGTGTTTTGAATCACTTCCTCTAATAAAACCAATTGTTCAGCAGTATCGAGTTGTTTACCCATCAAATTTGTAATGTATTTATCAGCAATATTTTCTATGGTGTTATCTGTAATCTTATGAAATACATCATAAGAAATATTTGAAAATAAAAAAATATCAGTGACGACATAAATGGGCGTACCACATGCATAGGCTAATTTGTTCGGTTTGGTTTTGTATTCACCAAATTTTTGGGCAATACGTGTAATGATATTGTCTTTTTCAGCTTGACTGATAATAACATTCGCCTTGTCTAGCATAGTCGCAACTTTTTTTCGAGATGCGAATATTCTATTCAGAATATCATCATCTTGAAAATTTCTAACCGCATTCTGAATATTATTTTGAATATCAGCTGATAAAGAAAAATCGATAGGTTCATCATCAGAAAAATTTAAAAAATCAAGATTGTCCATGCGATTCCTCTTCAAGATTTAAATAATAAGTGATATGTTTCGTTAACATCACAAAAAGGTCATCTCCCCATAACCACGGCAGTTTTAAAGGAGCAGGCAACCCATTAATATCAACAACTATTTGTGCTTTTAACCATATTTTACTTAACATTAAGACACATACACCTAAGCCTAACAAAATAAAACCATGTAATTGTGTAAAAAGTGTAGACAGTGTTAATAAACTATTCAATTTGGCATGCAAGACAATAAGCACCATCCCCAAGACACATAAACTAAACCCAAAGGCTATCAGCTCAGGGCGCGTCTTTTTGACCAAACGTAAGGCATTGATTTGAGATAGCACAATGCTAACCATTTGAATGTGTACAAACCCTTTTTTTAAGAAAATAAAACGTTTATTGCTAATAAAAAGCATGTGCATGGACCATTCAAACAGATCACCACGTCCCAATTCTCTTGCAAAATAAAATTCTTCCCCTTTAGATTCTAATTTTTTCTGCCACTTTTGCAATAAAGTAGACATGCTATAATCCTCTGATATTGAAATAATGTGTCTTTATTATACTGTACCCCATCAAATTATCAACAATGGAGAGCACTTCTCATGCAATATGCTGAATTAATTCAATTTGAATCTTTAGAAACCGTGATAGAGATTTGCGACGCCAATCATTCTGATAAAGCAAAACAATTAGTATCCAGTTATGTGATTTCTGATGAAATGGCTTTTCGTTTAATTAATTTAGTATTTATGCAATTGCAATTGGATCAATTAAGTGATCATAAAGGCTTATTAATTGTGGGTAACTATGGCACTGGCAAATCTCATTTAATGGCGGTTTTGTCTAGTATTGCAGAACATGCCGATTTATTAGAGGCCTTACATCATCAGCGTGTCGCACACGCTGCCCAATCTATTGCAGGAAAATTTAAAGTATTACGGATTGAAATCGGTGCAACTACAAAATCACTACGTGATATCTTGACACAAGAATTAGAACAATATCTTGCCAAAATTTCGGTGCATTTTCAGTTTCCTGCTGCTGATATGATTACAAATAATAAAGGGGCATTTTCGGACATGATGGAGGCGTTTAAGGCTAAATATCCAGAGCACGGTTTGCTTTTAGTGGTGGATGAATTGCTTGAATATTTACGATCACGTAAAGATCAAGAACTGATTTTGGATTTAAATTTTCTACGTGAAATCGGGGAAGTATGTAAAGAATTACATTTTCGTTTTATTGCAGGTTTGCAAGAAACGATTTTTGAAAATCAACGTTTTGAATTTGTTTCTCATTCTTTAAGACGTGTGAAAGATCGTTTTGAACAAATTCTGATTACACGTAAAGATATTAAATTTGTACTGGCTGAACGTTTATTAAAAAAAAGTGACAGTCAAAAATCTAAAATAGAAGCCTATTTACAACCCTTTACAGCTGCTTACAGCAATATGAATGAACGTATGTCAGAGTTTGTCGATCTTTTTCCGATTCATCCCGATTATATTGATGCTTTTGAACGTATTACGATTATTGAAAAACGAGAAATTCTAAAAACCTTGGAACGCGGGGTACATTCTTTAGTCAATAGCACACTACCAGAAACGTATCCAGGCATACTCGCTTATGATCATTATTGGACAACACTGCAAGAAAATCCATCCTTTCGATCCATTCCAGAAGTCCGTGAAGTCATTGAATGTAGTCACGTGTTAGAAGGTAGAATTGAACAAGCCTTTACACGTCCCGCGTATAAGCCCATGGCACTCCGTATTATTTATGCATTATCAGTACATCGTCTAACCACGTATGATATTTCTGCACCTGTCGGTGTGACTGCACAGGAATTACGAGACAGTTTATGCTTGTATCACGCAAGTATTACGGAATTGGGCGGACATTCAACAGATGATTTATTGTCCTTAATTGAAATGGTTTTAAATGAAATCCTAACAACAGTCAACCGACAATTTATTTCGACTAATCCCAATAATGGTCAATATTACATTGATTTTAAAAAGAATTATGATTTTGAGGGCATTATTGAAAAACGGGCTGAAAGCTTAGACAGTCATCAACTGGATCGTTATTACTATACTGCTTTAAGACAAGTGATGGAAGTGTCAGATATTCCCTCTGGAAGAATGCAGGGTTTTAGTTGGGCATATGAATTAGAATGGCGTTCTCACCGAGTCACTCGGCAAGGTTATTTAGTATTTGGCACACAAACGACATCAACACGTGACAAAAGCTTTTTACTCTATTTTTTGCCTCGTTATCAAACCAGTTTACACGTTGCAAGTTATCACAATGAGGTTTTTTTTAGGCTTAAAGAGACGGATAATAAGTTTGATCAACTGTTACGACTTTATACAGCCGCCAGTGATTTAAGTGGCACATCTTCTGGACATGCGAAATCTATTTATGAATCAAAATCTAAAATATTTTTACGTGACGTCGTTCAGTGGTTACAAGAACAAAAGGCGACTGCTTTTGAAGTGAGCTATCAAGGCAAAACACAAGTATTAATTGACTGTTTGAATAATAGGCTTCAACATGAGGATTTAAGTGTTAAAAATGATCCTGCACTTTTTACACCGCATCCCTCTTTAATGACAAATTTCCGTGATTTGATTGATTTAGTCGCTGATATTTGTTTAGAACCCTACTTTTCTGAATTGACACCCGACTATCCAGTCTTTTCTATTCTGATTTCTCATGAAAATTTAGCACAAACAGCTCAAGAAGCCTTACGGTGTATTGCA
>DAOVZS010000022.1 GCA_030635005.1 Thiomargarita sp.
AATGAATTTTTGTTTGTAGCCTTGGAATCCTTAGCATATGTCTCCCTAACCCGAGCATCAATAGTCTCATATTTTCTATTCTTATTATTATCATTTTCATTAGTTTGTCCCGCATTGTACGGTGGATTGCCAATGACAACGGTGAAATCAGTATCTTTTTGATGATTTACGACGTACTTTTTCCAAAAGTGTTGATCAAGTCAACTCATGTGTTATTTTTAATATTGGCGGTAATAAAGTGAGATTAATTGTTAAAATTCTCTATAGCATAAAAACAGTCTATATTAAATATGTGCTCACACATACAGAATATGATTTAAATTATTGGAAATCCGATGTTACCCCAGAAAGTTTTTTATCTTGATTCAACATTTGGAAATATGCTTTTTAGAAACAGAGGGCGTAACATCAGTGAGTAAATAAATATCCTCCCAAGGCTTTCTTTTTCTAATCTGAATCAGAATTTTCAGAATAAAGGCATAAAACCTGCCAGATCTTGTTGTGTCTACGCCTTTATTCTGAAGATTCTATACTGCATCACCCAAAAATTCAACAAAAAATGTAGTCCCTTCACCCTCTTCACTTTCACACCACACCTTACCCTTCATAGCATCTACTAATTTCTTGACAATAAATAAGCCTAAACCTGTAGAATGTTCACCACCCGTAGGACGTGGCGTTAATTTACTAAATTTTTGAAATAATTTTTCTTGTTCTAAAGCACTGATTCCTAATCCGTTATCTTGTATTTCACAACGGATAGACTTATTATCTTGCAAACTGATGCGGATATCCACTTGCTTATCATAAGGCGAATATTTCACCGCATTAGAAATGAGATTATCTAATATTTGTGTGAGGGTATTTTCATCCACAAATGCGGGATATTGTGTCTCAGATGCTTGAAATTGTATCACAATATTCTTTTTCTTCGCTTGAAGACGATATCTCATGACCAAAGGTTCTAACACAGTCAACATATCAATCATAGACAATGATATTTTGCTTTTACCCGATTCAATCGCATTAATATCCAATAAATTATCAATGAGCGTAAAAAGCTGTCTCGTTGCATTTGAAATATTAGTCGCACGTTTCAGTAAATCTGTTTTAGACATCGTATCATAATCAATTTCAATGACTTCAGCAGCAGATTGAATCGCACCCAAGGGATTTTTGATATCATGTGCAGCAATGCCTAAAAATTCATTTTTATCTTGATTGAGTTGAATCAATTGTTCATTTTGAACTTCCAATTGTTTTTGTAATTGGCGTAGGCTAAGATGCGTCTTAATTCGTGCTAATACTTCATATTGTTGGAAAGGTTTGGTGATATAATCAACGGCTCCCAGTTGAAATCCTTTTATTTTATTAGAAGTATCCGATAAGGCTGTCATGAAAATCACGGGAATATCTTGAGTTTCTGTGTTACTTTTTAATTGGCGACAGGTTTCAAACCCATCTATTCCTGGCATCATAATATCCAGTAAAATCAAGTCTGGATGTTTATGTTCGGCAATATCAAGTGCATTTTTTCCATTTTCTGCCACTAATATGTGAAAATTTTGATGCGCTAAACATTCAAATAATACACCTATATTTTCTGGAGTATCATCTACAATTAAGACAGTATTATGGCTAGACATGAATTTTATTCCTGTTTTAAAAATTTTTTAAGTTGTGTGATTTTAAAACTTTTGGCTAATTGACACACTTCTTGAACAAAGGCTTCTAACTGAGGTTGCTTTTTCAATAGGGATTCCGCTTCTTTGATCACAGCTTGTACGTCACCATATTGTGCACTTTCCAAGAATACTTGAATCTGTTCATCGGTGGGAAATATGATGGGTTGCGTCACACTTTCCTCTGTTTCATATATCCATTCGATATCACAATATTGACCTAATGTAGATAATAATATATTTGTATTAATGGGTTTTTCCAAAAAAGCATTACAACCCACATCTAAACTTTTTTTGCGTTCTGACTCAAATACAGTGGCTGATAAAGCGATAATAATGGTTTTTTCAAAGGGTGCCTGTTGACGTAAACGCCGTGTACACTCTAATCCATCCATAATAGGCATTTTGATATCCATTATAATAATGTCTGGATGAGATTGCTCTGCTTTTATCAAAGCATCTTGTCCATCATAAGCTTCTAACACGTCAAAACCTAACGGTGTTAATAGTGTACTTAATATCATGCGATTATCAGCGGTATCATCCACCACCAATACCTTGAACACAGTAGTAGATTTGACACCAATAATCATCGCTTCTGCGACAGTAGCGGTTGTTTGTGTGCTTTGACATTCAGGTAAGGGTATTTTAAACCAAAAGCGACTCCCACTGTTTAAAGTACTTTCTACCTGTAATGTACCGCCCATTAATGTAACTAAGCGTTTACTAATAGATAAACCTAAGCCCGTACCCTCTTGATAACTTTGATCTGCAACTTGTTGAAAAGGTAAAAAAATCTGTTCTAAATGATCACTTGCAATCCCTTTACCAGAATCTTTAATATCAAAATAACAAGAAGAAGAGGCGTAATGGACTGTAAAAACCACACTGCCTTCTTGTGTAAATTTAATAGCATTACTCAATAAATTCAGCAAGACTTGTCGCAACCTCTTTTCATCAGCATGCACAGAAACGGGTAGTTGAGAGGTGGGTTCATAAACTAATTTAATCTCCTTTTGAGTCGCACGCATGATAAATAAATCTATAATATCCTTTAAAAATCCTGAAAAAAAGAAATCTTTGGGAATAAGTTCTAATTTTGACGCTTCTATTTTGGATAAATCTAAAATATCATTAATTAATATTAACAAATGTTCGCCACAACGCTGAATAATTTGAACATTATCTTTTTGTTTCGTACTTAAACTGTGTTCACGATGTAATATTTGTGTATATCCTAAAATCCCATTTAAGGGCGTACGCAACTCATGACTCATATTTGCTAAAAAAGCACTTTTAGCATGATTGGCAGTTTCAGCCTCAATTTTGGCAGTTTCAGACGTTTTAATCGCTTCTTCCAATTTTATTTCTGCTTTTTTTCGCTCACTAATGTCTTCTTGTATCGAAATATAATGAGTAATTTCACCCATTTTATCTTTAATAGGAGAAATGGTATCTAACGCCCAATATAACTCACCATTTTTTCGTTTATTTAAGAGTTCATCTTTCCAAACATGCCCCTCATGCAATGTCGTCCACATCTTTTGATAAAAGTCTTTGGATTGTTTTCCAGATTTTAAAATACGCGGATTTTGACCTAACACTTCTTCTTCAGTATATCCCGTTTGGAAAGAAAAGGTAGGATTTACAAATTCAATATATCCCTTAATATTAGTAATCAGAATAGCATTACCACTTTGCTCAACAGCTCTTGAAAATTTTCGTAATTCTCCCTCAACATATTGATATTTAACAACTTCTTGTTTTAAAAGCTCATTTTTTTCTAAAAGGCGTTGTTGCAAATGACAAATTGTCAAATGTGTGGTGATACGTATAACGACATCTTCTACTTGTACTGGTTTCGTAATATAATCAACAGCACCGAGCTCAAATCCCTTCACCTTATCCACAGCATCAGTCTGGGCTGTCATAAAAATAACAGGAATATTTTTGCTCGCACTATCCTCTTTTAAACGACGACAGACTTCAAAACCATCCATATCTGGCATTCTGATATCTAACAAAATCATATCAGGTTTGATATAGTGCACCCGTTTCAGAGCACTGCTGCCTTTTTCAGCAATTAAAACTTTAAAATTTGATTTTTCTAAATAATTGAATAAGACTTTTAAATTAATAATATTATCATCTACGATTAAAACACTGCCTTTTGATTTATTGTTCATTTTTAAGCACTCCTTCTAACCAATCACACATATCATCCATTTGAAGGTTACTGATAAATTGTTGCATAATCGTCACAAAAGCTGAAAATTTCTGACTGGAGTCATCCAGTAAAGTAACCTGTTTTTCAACAGCCCTCACATCTCCGCCCATCGCCAAATCATATAAAATAAGCAAATTTTCAACAGGAGGCGCAACCAGTTTTTCCTGAATAGTGTTATCTATCACTTGTGGTAGAATACGCTCTTCTTCTACCCATTCCGTCACTTCTGGCAAATCTACCTCAAACCAAAATGTACTGCCTTCCCCAATTTTACTGGAAACATGTAATTGACTGTCCATTAAATTCAATAATTTCCGACAAATCGCCAATCCTAAACCTGTGCCTTCTGTTTGACGTGTTTGATCACCCACCTGCTGAAAAGGATGAAAAATCTCTTCTAATTCTTTAGGATTAATCCCCACACCACTGTCTTCGATCTTAAAAGAAAGACGTTTGGATAAGAGCGTGACTGTAAATGTGACTCCGCCTTCATCCGTAAATTTAACCGCATTACCCAATAGATTAATAAGCACCTGACGCAAACGTTTTTCATCACCGTAAACACAACTGGGTAATTTTTCTAAAGCCTGACATTTTAAATAAATATTTTTTTCTGCAGCACGAATACGAATAATTTCATTAATACTTTTTAAAAAGGCTTGTAAATGGAAATTGCTTTTATAAATATCTATTTTTCCCGCTTCAATTTTAGCCAAATCAAGCACATCATTAATCAATAGTAATAAATGTTCACCACTCTGCTTAATAATATTAATGCCTTCTTTTTGTTCTGTATTTAGAGAAGTATCCATATTCAGAATTTGAGCATATCCTAAAATGCCATTAAGCGGTGTTCGTAATTCATGACTCATTGTAGCCAGAAAAATACTTTTAGCCCGATTGGCAGATTCAGCAGCATCTCGCGCTTTGCTTAATTCTTGTGTTCTTTCAAGCACTTCACTTTCTAAGGTTTGGCTATTTTTAATAGAAATCGCCATTTGAGAGGATAATAAGTGCAATACTTCGACGCTATCTGACGTAAAAGCACCCGTGGTTAAATTATTTTCTAAATATAAAATGCCCATTAACTCGCCTTGCGTGATTAATGGGGTGCATAAAGCAGATTTTATATGATTTTTAATAATATAAGGATCACGAATAAATTGTCCTTTTTTAGAAGAATCCTGTAATACAAGGCTTTTTTGAGCCCGAATAACATAATTAATGACGGTAGTGGGTACCAGCTGTGTTAAGGCAATGCCTTGCAATACTGTGATATTATCTTTGTCTATTGCACCTTCAATAACCCATTCTCCTTCTGTTTCTAAAATGAGAAATCCACGTTCTGCCCCCGCATTTTCAAGAACAATAGTCATTAGTTTTTCGAGCAATCCTTTTAACTCAAATTCACCCGCCATCGCTTGTGATGCTTTCAAGACGCTGCTTAAATCTAAAGAACTTGCGGACGTTTGTACGACAGGTGTCTTGATATGAGGATAACGTTTTTCTAAATCCTTAATTTTTGCACCTGCTCCCCACCGTGAATAAGCATAATGTGCATTACGCAAAGATTGTTCAGCTAAACGCTTAAAGCCTCTTTCTAAATAAAATTTTCCTGCTAACTCATACGCTAAGGCTTCTTCATTAAGATATTCGTTTTTAATCGCCAATGCGATGGCTTCGTCATAATATTCACGGGCTGCTTTATCTTGAGATAAGACACGTGCACGCTCCGCTGCGACTAAATAGAACTTGTGTAAATAATTCATAGGGGCATAATATGCCCACTTTTTCATTTTTTTCTGATTTTGAGCAACAATTTTAAGAATACGTTGTTGTTCACCCTTTAAGCTTTCATGAAACACAGCCAGTCGACTTAATGAATCATAGAAATAAAAAATTGGAACTAATATTGTGCCAACCACACGATCTAAATATGCTTTAGCGTGATCAGAATTTTTAATCGCTTGTGTATAATCTTCAAATAAATAGCACAGAATCAGTTTATTTAAATATAAAGGATAACTGGTGACTTGATCCGTAGCTTGTTTTGAAAGATTTTCTGTTTCATCATACGCTTTACCCGCCAAAAAACAGGGATTTTGAGTGGGTTTAATCAAATTTAACACGCACTGCCAAAGGACTCTATTAATTTTAGCAGGCATTGTTTGTTTAAGCTGCGTAATTGCCGTACTGTATAAGGAAAAATCTCGTTCAAGTTCGCTTAATTCTTTTCCTGTATAAAATGAATCAAGGCAATAGGCGTTTGCAGCATACGCAGCAAATTCTATATTTCCGTTATCAAGTCCACTTTGATACGTCTCTAATAAGGGTTTTAAGCTATCTTTAATATGTGCATTCCAATGTTTAATCAAAGTATTGACTAACACAAAGGTACTTTCTTTAAATTCTTTTGAATTCAATTTGTTAGCTGTGTGAACAGCCACATTACCAAATTGACAGCCCACCTCTATATTTCCCAACATGCTACACTGAATCATCCCATAGTTGGCATACGCAAAAGCGGAACCGGGGGCATTACCCAGTGTAATAGACAATTGTATTTGTTTAAATGTCATTAAGGGCATTAATGCAGGAAAGGTGGTATAGCTGGCAGGCATGATACGACTCATAATACGCATGGCTGCTAATTTATAAGGCTCTGTCATTTTGGGAAGATCAGATAATGAGTCAATGGGTTTACCCATTAAAACTAATTTTGTCTTGAGTAAACTCAACAAGATATGTATCTTGTTAGGTTTTTTAGGAAATTTCACCCCTAATTTTTGTAATACACTGATAGCTGTCTGGAGTGCTTTCAACAACTTTTTTTGGGCAATATACGCATTAATTTTAACTTCATATACTTTAATGGTATCCAATATTGAATGGGCTGATGCTAACACAATATCAGATAATCGTTCCATTTCCTCAAAATGACCATTTAAATACGTTGTTTCTGTCGATTCTACATAAAGCGCTAAGGAAAGATGATATTCTGTGTGCCAACTTTTTTGTTCTAATAAAGCTATCCCCATTTCTAAATAATTGGAAGTCGCCTGATAAGCAGCTGACGCTTTTGCCTTGATACCCGCTTTAAGATTTAAAGCAGCCAGTTTGTGACGTTCTGCAGTTTGAGTAATTAATTCACTGCCCATATTTAATTGTCCCACCAAATCAAATATTTTTTCTTCTTGATCCTCTTTACTGAGCATTAAACGTCCAATATGTAAATGAAGGGCTTGTTTTTGATAATCATCAATCAGCGCATATGCGGCTTGTTGAACCCGATCATGTAAGAATTGAAAATTGAGAATGGATAATTGAGAATGTAATATATCATCACCCAGAATTTCAAATTGTGACGTTGGGACAATAAATCCTTCCATCATCACGGGCATGAGTTCTCGAAACGTTGTAGAAGCTTCTTTATTATAAATAGCAGATAAAATGTTTAAATCAAAACAATTACCCACACATGCTGCCAGACATAACAAGTGTTGTGTTGAATTGGGTAATTTCTTCAGATTGCTAATCAATAAATCTACGACATTATCTGTGAAATTCAGGGCTTCTATTTTCTCAATATCCCAGTGCCATTCTTTATCTGTTTTCAATAAATTTTCATCATATAAGGTATGAAGAAATTGATTGACAAAAAAGGGATTACCTTCTGTTTTACGCATCACCAATTTAGTTAAAGATCGCACCTTCTTTAAATCTTGATGTAAACTATCTGCAATCAATTGATTAATATGCTCAAATCCCAAAGGTTTTAAATTCAGAATAGCCTGCTTATCATGACGAATAATATCCAGTGTGATCATCAAAGGATGACTGGGGCTCACTTCATTATTCCGATAAGCCCCCATAAAAAAGAGATAACCAATCTCTTTATCCATCATCAATAATTCTAATAATTTGAGCGTGGCTGAGTCTGCCCACTGTAAATCATCTAAAAAAATGACCAGTGGATGTGCAGGTTGGCAGAAAACTTGTATGAATTTTTTAAAAATTAAATTAAAACGGTTTTGAGAACCTGTTGCGCCTAATTCTGCCACAGCAGTTTGAGCGCCAATAATCAATTCAACATCTGGAATCACGTCAATAATCACTTGTCCATTAGTACCAAGAGGGACTAATAATTTTTCTTTCCAAATCTGCAAATTTTCTTTACTTTCTGTTAATAGCTGTTGTACTAATTCTCCCAAAGCGTTGACAAGCGCACTATAAGGAATATTTCGTTGAAATTGCTCAAATTTTCCTGCAATAAAATAACCTTGTTTTGCTGTTAAAGATTTATAAATTTCCTTAATCAACATGGATTTACCAATCCCAGAATAACCCGCCACTAACATTAATTGGGATTGTCCTTTTGAAACCTGCTCAAAAGCGGTGACTAATTTCTCAATTTCTGCCTTTCTACCATATAATTTTTGAGGAATTTCTAAGTTATCATAAATATCTTGACTGCCCAAAGGAAATGGCTCAATTTTTCCATGTTTTTTGATCTGTATCAAACATTCTTCTAAATCAGCCTTAATGCCCAACGCATTCTGATAACGGGCTTCCACCATTTTTTCTAACAATTTCATGATAATCTTAGAAATCATGGGGGGGATATTAGGATCACGTTCCATCGGAGAGAGGGGAGATTTTGCAATATGACAATGGACTAATTCCATTGTATCCGTCATTTCAAACGGCAAATGGTGTGTAAATAATTCATACAGTGTCACCCCCAAAGAGTAAAAATCAGTCCGATAATCTAATGCACGGTTCATTCGTCCACTTTGTTCAGGCGAGATATAAGCCAATGTGCCTTCTAATACATTGGGATGTGTCAATTTTAACGTTTCTCGTGAAAATTGGGTTGAAATTCCAAAATCAATAATTTTGAGTATTCCAGATGTGGGATTCCAAACAATATTATCAGGGTTAATATCTTTATGAATAATATGTTGTTGGTGAATCTGAGCTAAAATATCTGTGATTTGAATGGACAGTGTGAGCAATTGTTCTAAGGTGAATGTATGTTGTAGCAACCAGTTTGCTAAGGATTTCCCCCCAAAATCTTCCAAACAAATCATCAAGGTATTTTTATATTTTTCAAGACTGTATGCGTTAATTACACCGGGAATCTTGTTTAAATACTGAAGAATATTATATTCTTGTCTATAACATGTGAGTTCCTCAGGGCTAGGATAGTCTGTTTTTAAGACTTTAAGAATAACAGATTGTTTATCCTGATGACGTCGCTCTCGATAAATGATTGAGTGCGCGCCTTCATAAATACGGTGATGATTCATCATAGTAATGTTATATTGAATAGGGGGAGGTAATAAAAACGTGCCTTCATAGTAAAGGAAATAGCACAGCATTACAAGTTAAGAGACTACATTTATGAAAAAATATGTTTGCATTTGTTTGATAGTCTTATCTAACATTTCTATCTGTTTGGCAGAAACCGAACACTGTTTGCGGTGTCATCGCATGGAAACCTTAGCATATCGTGATATAAATACCCATCAAATTGTGCATTTATATGTTAATCCAAAAGCGTATCAACACTCTAATCATAAAAAATTGGAATGTACACACTGTCATACAGCTGATTATACGCCTTATCCACATCCTAATAGTGTGAAACAAGAAAATTTGTATTGTTTAGAGTGTCATCAAGATAATATCCTTTTTAATTTTCCTGATATTGAGTCTCAATTTAAAAAGAGTGTACATGCTCACAAATTAAATTGTTTCTCATGTCATGATCCGCATCAATTTAAAGTATCACGTGTGGGCGATGATCTGGGTAAAATCGTGTTTAATGACAATAAAATATGTGTTAAATGTCATGCTTCTCCCAATCATCAATGGTTGCCTAATCCCTTATTACATTGGCGTTCAGTTAGGTGTATAGATTGTCATCAAACACATGAGATTTTACCTGCAAAAAACAGTAAAATAGCGTGTATTGCCTGTCATAGTAAAAATGCTACTTTGCTTTCTCGTCTCTATCAATATCGTACTCAAGAAGAAGTACACACAAAGGGCTGGTTTAATAAGGCAATTTTTAACCAATCTTATATTATTGGATTGACACGCAATGAGACAATTGATCGGGGAAGTGTGATAGTGTTATTGCTCACCATTATGGGTTTATGTATACATGCCTTAGGGCGTTTTTTAACACGAGGGAAAAAAAGATTAAAATGACTCAAGATAGTTTTCCTTATCCTATTAAACGAATAGGTATTATTGGCGGGGGGCAGTTAGGTAAAATGTCTGCTCAAGCTGCAAAACAAATGGGATTTCATGTGGCTATATTAGATCCCACTCCAGAATGCCCTGCTGCTCATATCGCTGATATTCATATCATTGGAGATTTGTATGATGCTGATCAAATTAGAGCACTGGCTGATGTCAGCGATGTCTTAACGTATGAAATTGAACATATTGATACAAAAACACTGCATAGCTTGTATGACGAAGGCTATCCTATTTATCCCGCTCCCCGTGTACTGGAAATTATTCAAGATAAATTAAAGCAAAAACAATATCTTGCCAAACATGGTGTTCCTGTGCCCCGTTTTGAAGAGGGGCAAACGTTAACAAATAAACTGTCTTTTCCTATTGTACAAAAAGTGCGTAAAGGCGGATATGATGGCAAAGGCGTCGTGATTTTAAAAAGCCCTGCTGATTTAGTCAATGCACTACACAGCCCTTTCATGCTTGAAGAAATGGTTGATTTTACAAAAGAATTAGCCATTATCATTGCACGAACATCTACAGGTGAGATGACTTATTATCCTGTGGTTGAAATGATGTTTGATGACAAGACTAATATTTGTGATATCGTCGCTGCTCCAGCTCAAATTGATGACACACTCATGAAAAAAGCACGTGATATAGCATTACATGCAATTAAAGTGCTGGATGGCGTGGGTGTATTTGGAGTAGAGATGTTTTTGACACGCGATGGGCAAATATTGGTGAACGAAATTGCCCCCCGCCCTCATAATTCGGGACATTACACAATAGAAGCGTGTATCACCAGTCAATTTGAACAATTGATTCGTATCATTAGTGGATTGCCCTTAGGCAAAACAGATCTCTTGAAACCCGCCGCAATGCTGAATTTATTAGGAGAGGCAAATTATAATGGCTCTCCCATTATTGAAGGTTTACATCAAGCATTATCGATACCAGGATTATCTTTTCATTTTTATGATAAGGCAGTCACAAAACCATTTCGAAAAATGGGACATATCACTATTTTAGACGAAAATGTAGACAAGGCGCTTCATAATATTCAAAAAGTGAAAAATGTCTTAAAAATTAAAGGCACTGTTTCTATGTTATAATAAATATTATTTTCAATCACAAGGAAGCAATAATGACCAATGTGACACGCCCGTTTAATTTCAGTGCAGGCCCCGCCATGTTGCCAAAACCAGTCTTAGAACAAGCACTGGCTGAAATGATAAATTGGCATAGCAGCGGTATGGCTGTAATGGAAATGAGCCATCGTAGTCCAGAATTTAAATTAATTGCTGAGCAAGCCCAAAGAAATTTGCGAGATGTATTAGCAATTCCCGACAATTATAAAGTCCTTTTTTTGCAAGGCGGTGCCTCTACTCAATTTTCGATGATCCCCATGAATTTATTGCGGGGTAGCAAGGAGGCAGATTATTTTAATACGGGAATGTGGTCTAAAAAAGCGATTGCAGAAGCAAAACGATATTGCAAAGTCAATATACCTGTAGATTCTACGGATAATAAATTTACAACAGTCGCAGAAATAGACAATTTAAATCCAAATGCAGCTTATGTTCACTATACACCCAATGAAACGATCCATGGTTTAGAATTTCATAATATTCCAGAAGTCGGTGATGTCCCCTTAGTTGCTGATATGTCATCAACCCTTTTATCACGTCCTATAGATATTTCAAAATATGGCTTGATTTATGCGGGGGCTCAAAAAAATATTGGATCCGCTGGCTTGACGCTTGTGATTATACGTGAAGATTTAGTAGGACATGCAATGCCCAACACCCCAACAATGTTGAATTATAAGACGCATGTTGATAGTGATTCAATGTATAATACGCCCCCCACGTATTCTTGGTATATTGCAGGACTCGTATTTAAATGGATTAAAAATACGGGAGGATTGATAGAAATGGGAAAACGCAATAAACGTAAAGCTGACATATTGTATGCAACTATTGATAATTCTGAATTTTATAATAATCCTGTTGCACCCGCCTATCGTTCTTGGATGAATGTACCCTTTATTTTAAAAAATCCTGAACTAGATAAAATATTTTTAACAGAAGCGAAAGAGGCTTCTTTACTCACATTATCAGGACATCGCTCAATCGGTGGAATGCGTGCGAGTATTTATAATGCGATGCCAGAAGAAGGGGTACAGGCATTAATTGATTTTATGATTGATTTTGAAAAACGGAAGGGATAATGTATAAAGTACTGACTTTAAATAATATTTCAGTGAAAGGTTTGGAGCGTTTACCGCGTGAGCATTATGAGGTTGCCTCTGAAATTCAACATCCAGATGCGGTGTTATTACGTTCATTTAAAATGCATGAATGGGAAATACCAGATACCTTAAAAGCCATTGGACGTGCGGGTGCGGGTGTCAATAATATTCCTGTAGACAAAATGACAGCCCGTGGTATTCCTGTCTTTAATGCCCCCGGTGCTAATGCGAACGCTGTCAAAGAATTGGTGTTAGGCTGTATGTTATCCAGTGCGCGCAATCTTTTTCCTGCTTGGGATTATGTTCGTAATTTGCAAGGCACAGATGCAGAAATTGCAAAAAAAGTAGAAGCGGGAAAAAAACAATTTGTAGGCTTTGAAATTGCACAACATACTTTAGGCGTGATTGGCTTAGGTGCGATTGGCGTACAAGTCGCTAATGCTGCACATTCCCTAGGCATGCGTGTTATCGGTTATGATCCCCATATCACCGTGAAAAATGCTTGGCAATTATCTGCAGATGTGACACAAGCTTTGAGTGTTGAAGATATGTTGTCACAAGTTGATTTTTTGAGTGTGCATGTGCCTTTATTAGAGGTTACCCGTAATCTGATTAATACAGAACGTTTACAAAAAGCACGTGATGGATTAATCATTTTTAATTTTTCTCGTAATGGGATTATTGATGATATTGCAGTATGTGAAGCCATCAAATCGGGAAAAGTTCAGGGATATATGTGTGATTTCCCCACGAATTTATTGATTAATCATGAACGTGTCATTAGTTTGCCACATCTGGGCGCTTCTACCCAAGAAGCTGAAGATTCATGTGCGGTGATGGTTGCAAATCAGGTGCGTGATTATTTAGAACAAGGAACAGTCTGCAATTCAGTCAACTTTCCTGATATGTCTATGCCTTCTAATGCAGGGCATCGTTTAATGGTCGCACATTCAAATGTACCACACATGATTGAACATATCTCTTCAAGCATTGCGAATGCTAATCTGAATATCTTAGATATGTTGAATCGTTCACGTAACGATATTGCATGTACTTTGGTTGATGTGAATAATCCCATACCTCAAAGCGTTTTAGATAATCTACAAGTCACAAAAGATGTCTTAATGGTACGTATTTTATAGAATCACATGCTTATTCCCTACCTGTTTGGGTAGGGAAAATGAAACATCACCGTATAGGCACACATCCATGGACGATAATAAGACGATTCGACTGCTTGTTGTTGAAGAATCTGCTAATGAAGCAGAAGTCATTTTTCGTAGTTTACGTAAATCTCGTTATTCTCTTATTCATCCTCGCCATATTGAAGATGATGAAGATTTGGGGATTGCGTTAAATGCCCAAGAATGGGATTTAATTATTGCAATTCCAGAAGTAGGTGATTTTACCATTGCAAAAATTCATGACAGGCTTATCCAATCTAAAATAATGCTGCCCATTATTGTGATTGTTGGCGAGCTAGACGGTGCTATCATCGCTAAAATGCTTACAGATGGCGCCACACAAGTCATTCCTGATGAAGATGATAAGTGTTTGAGCATTGTTGTCAGTAGAGAGCTTGAACATTTGACAAAACACCGTCAAAATCAAACACTTGAACATTTGTATCAAGAAAGTCAAAAACATAACCATCTGTTATTGGATTCATCACTTGATGCCATCGCTTATGTGCAAGATGGGATACATATTTATGCAAATCCCAGTTATTTAAAGATGTTTGATTATAAGAGTATGGATGATTTATTGCTCATTATGGACTTAATTAGCCCACATGAACAAACCAAATTTAATGATTTTTTGCGTGATTTTATGACTAATAAAAGATTAGCAGAAAGCAAAATTGAATTAGATGGTTTAAAAGCCAATGAAAAGCAATTTAAAATAAAAATGGTCATGAGTCAGGCAAATTATAACAATGAACCGTGTGTGCAAGTTATTATTCATGATCAATCTTGGAAACAACGTGATCCTGTGACTGGCTTATTGAACAGTCAATATTTTATTCAATTATTGTCAGAAGCCTTAGTTGAAGCGAAGAGAGAACGTAGTGTATTGTTTTATATTGCATTGGATAATTTTTCTAAAATTAAAGAAAATATTGGGGTAGGTGCTTATGAACCCTTAATTAAAAATATTGCAGTCCTTCTTGATAAGATATCAGATGGAGGAGATTTTGCACGTTTTAGTGATAATGTATTTACATTATTAATCGCTGATGATGACGGTGAAAAATATAAAGAAGCCGCTAAATTTGCAGACAAATTGAGACAAACCGTAGAATCCAGTGTGACAGAATTGGCTAACAAATCATTGGTGGTGACCTGTAGCATTGGGATTACACAAGTCCTTTCTTCAGCGGGTTCTCCCCAAAATATATTAACTGCTGCACGGAATGCCTGTAAAATTGCACAAGAAAAAGGGGGAAATAGATTTGAAATATACAAAATTTCTCTTGAAAAAGAAGGCAGTTCTGCCATGGCTCAATTAATTGAAACTGCAATTGAAGAAGAGCGCTTATCATTATTTTATCAACCCATTGTGAGTTTGCATGCTGAAAATACAGAGATCTATGAAGTGTGTTTAAGAATGGTAGATTCTGATGGTAATCCAGTGTCAACTGGAGAGATGTTTCAGGAAGCAGAAAAACATAATCTAAACCTCAAGTTAGATATGTGGGTCATCAGGCAATCTGTGAAGATATTAGTGGCCCAAATCAAAAAGAAACACCACACTCACTTTTTCATCAAACTATCCGCACAATCTCTCCAAAAAAAGGAAATTCTTGTATATATTGCACAATTACTTAAAAAAACTAAATTACCAGGTGAACACCTTATTTTTGAATTCCGTGAAGCAGTCGCATTAAACCAAATCAGTTTAACTAAGGCATTTATTAAGCAAGTCAACAAATTCAAATGCAAAACAGCCCTTGAACATTTTGGTAAAGAGACTAATTTTGAAACTGTACTCCAACATCTGCCAGTGAATTATGTGAAAATTGATGCTTCTTATAGTAAAGATTTACTTGATTCTGAAGAACAACAGACTGCACTTAAAAATATTGTTCAATTGACGAAAAAAACGGGTCAACAAACGATTGCTGTCGCTGTGGAAGATGCTAACTGTTTAGCCATACTATGGGAACATACCATTGATTTTGCACAAGGTCATTATATTCAAGAACCCCTGGGAGAATTGGAATTCGACTTTTCAGGCGAAGAATAAAGCTGTTTTACAAAAGCCTTTGAGTTACGCTGGTAGTTATATAACGCACGGCGTGACACAGGCAAGCAATCCAAAGAAGCCGCGAGAAAGCCTCTTTCTTGAAACCAGTGAGCAGTGCGCGTCGTCAAAACATATAGCTGAGTAATATGAGATTGAAGTGCGCGACGTTCTAAAAAATCCAGTAACGCATCTCCTCTTCTTTCCCCACGATAATGTTCATGCACCGCTAAACATGCTAATTCCGCCATATCCCTAAAAGGATATAAAGCAGCACATGCAATCATCATCCCATCTCTTTCTTGTACAATAAAATGATTCATTTCCATTTCTAATTTGTCACGGGAACGGTGTACTAAGATACCTGCCTGTTCTAAGGGTTTAATTAATTCAAGTATCCCCCCTACATCTTCTATCGTCGCTTGACGAATATGTTCAAAAGCATCCGTACTGATCAGTGTGCCTATGCCTTCTCGAGTAAATAACTCTAGTAATAAAGCCCCCTTACATTGCGAAACAATATGCACACGCTGTACCCCATCCTGACAAGCTGATATGGCATTTGAAAGTTGTTTTTTGCACGCAAGGCTGTGCTCTTGTATCAACCAATCTTGTGCCTCTTTCTCTGTTAATTGAGGGACACATTTTCCTGTCTCATCACAAATACCCTTATTTTCTGTCAAACATATCCACTTAACAGCTTGCAAAGCAATGGACACCGTTCTGGCCACTTCTTCTGTACGTAAATTAAAAATTTCTCCTGTAGGCGAATAACCAATGGGTGCTATCAATACAATACAACCTTCATCAAGTTGACGTGTTATCGCCACACTGTCACAGCGACGCACTTTTCCTGTATAACAATAATCTACCCCATCACGTACACCGACTGGGCGTGCTGTCATAAAATTACCTGATGCAGTGTGAATACGGATGTTGCTGCTGGGAGAATTGCTTAATCCCATTGATAACAAACGTTCAATTTCTGTATGCACAGTGCCACACGCAGCCTTGACACACTTCAGTGCAGGCGTATCCGTGATACGTATCCCGTTAATATAACGTGATTTTCCATGCAAACACTGCTCAACTTGTGGGCGAATACCATATACCAATACGAGGCGTATACCCAAACTACTTAATAATGCAATATCATGAATCAAATCTGAAAAGTGAGGACTTTCTACCGCCTCTCCTCCAAAGGAAATAACAAAAGTTCGACCATGATGTGCATGAATATAAGGGGCTGCATTACGAAACCAATCAACAAAAGCATCATGATGTAAAAGATCAGTCATGGATAAATTTGACGAATCCGAAAAATCGGTTAATAATTTTATTTATTAAGTTCATTTTTATTTCATTTTTTAGAAAGAGGTATAGACACAATGACCCTTAAAACATTGCGGCCAAAAAGAGTGCTCCCTTATGATAATAAACGGGAACTTTCATCTCGTTTGCGAGAAGAAAATTCTCGTTTAAAAACGGATGTTGCACGTTTGCGTATTGAAAAAGCACACTTGCGTACAAAAAATGTACAATTACACAAAGAAAATTTACGATTGAAGGAAGAATTGCATTTTACAACTGCAGAATTGGATGATATACGAGATGTTTCTGATTTTAAGGATATTGAGCTCGCACAAAATAATGTGTTGTATCATATTTTGCAAGAGGAACATTTACGTTTGCATTTTGAATAAGGTCATTATGAAATCATGTTACGCACCGTAACTATCACATTTTCTGTAAAGGATTTACTTTGCGTCTTATTTACACTTTTTTATTTTATTTGCTGATCCCTTTTATATTATTACGTTTATTATGGCGCGGTAGACATGCTCCTGCGTATTGGCATCGTTGGCTAGAACGTTTTGGTTTCAGCAAGATTACACCCGTGCAACCCACTTTATGGATACATGCTGTTTCAATGGGAGAAGTACAAGCCGCTATCCCACT